>NZ_JBHXMU010000064.1:0-50657 GCF_042720685.1 Kitasatospora sp. NPDC058492 | reverse complement strand
TCTGCGGCTTGACGCCCCGTCCGACGTTTCAAACTCTAGCCGATCCCCGCTCCGAAAAGCGAATCGGCCGCAATCCAATAAAACGAACACACCGATATACACACCGAGTCTCGCCCGCACACGGCAAGCCGACCCGGCCCGAACCGGGACGTGGTGTTTCGAAAGGATTGGCCGCCCCGGGACCGTCCGCGCCGATGCGTGTCCGGTGCTCCCTGCCGAGCGACTGGCTGACAGTACCCCTCCTCGGCGCCCGAAACAAATGCCCGGCCCGGGGCGCGTGCCCGCCGAGGTCTCGCACGGAACAACGGAACAGACGTGCTCGACCTCGGCGGACGCAACGTCGGCGGACGCAACCCCTACGAACGCGACGCGCAGGCTCAGCCGACGGCGCCGAGGATCGGTGCCCAGGCGGCACCGGTGAGTGCGGCCACCGCCTGCGGCTCGGAGAGTGGAGGAGCGGGACGGGTCGGCTTCGGCGTCTCGGCGCCGGTGCCGCCGCCGGTGCTGTTCCACTGCACCATCTGAAGCTGCGCGCCGGTCGACTTCAGGGTCACCGTCACCGTCCAGCGGCGGGCGGTGTCGGGACGGACCGGGTGCGCGGCCGCGTTCTGCTGGAACATCACCAGGGCCCCGCCGGGAATCTCGGCGCTGCTCGGCAGCTCGCTCATCTTGCAGGTGTCACCGTCCTTCTTGGGCTGCCGCTCGCAGCTCAGCCCGTCGCCGTCCTTGAGCGGCAGTGGGAGCCGCAGGGCCGAGACGCCGACGAAGGCGGCGCCGTGCCCGTCGTCGAGGACCAGTCCGCCGTTGGCGACGCGCCCGTTGGACGGGTCCGAGGGGTTGTTGCTCTGCCCGCTCTCCGCGCTGAACCGGCCCCCGGGGAACGTCGCCTCCAGGGCCTGGATCATCTGGGTGTCGGTGATCGCGGAACGCGGCATCGCCATCGCCACGATCCCGATGTCGGATCCTTCGGAGTGCATCCCGGAGAGCACGTCGGGGATCACCACACCGGCTGCCGCGATCACGGCGCAGACGCCGACCCCGGCGATGACACCCGCCGTACGCCGACGCCGGCGGCTCCGCCCGCGCTCGACGGTTCCGCTCAGGAGCGCGGTGAGATCGGGTTCGAGGGAGTCGGTCGTGCGGTCCAGGGCGTGTGCGAGGTCTGCTTCGAACGGCATGCTGGCGTCACCTTTTCTGTCGCTGATGCTGATGGGGGCTTTGCGGCGGTGGACCTGGTCGCGCACCGGTGCTCAGTGCGCGACCAGGTCGGACAGGCTGTCGCCGAGCAACGCACGCAGCTTGCCGAGTGCCCGGGTGCCCTGGGAGCGGACCGCGCTGCTGCTCAGCTTGAGCATCCGGGCGGTCTCCTCGATGCTGCGGTCCTCCCAGTAGCGCAGCAGCAGCACCGCCCGGTCGCGGGGCGGCAGTTGGCCGAGCGCGTCCAGCAGGGTGAGCCGCAGTGCGGTGTCCGGGCCCGCCGCCGCGCTGTCGGGCATGGTCCCGATGGGGCGCTCGCCGCTGCTCCGCCGACGCCGCAGGCTGAGGAAGGTGCGGACCAGGACCGTCTGGGCGTAGGCGGCCGGGTTGTCCGCCTTGGCCACCCGCTTCCAGTGCACGTACACCCGGCTGAGGGCTTCCTGGACCAGGTCCTCCGCCAGATACGTGTCGCCTGCGGCGAGGACGTACGCCGAGCGGTACAGCGCCTTCGCCCTCGCGGCCGCGAACTCCAGGTACTCATCCTCCTGTGCTGACTTCACTCGGTTCCCGCCTGTTCCCTTGTCCTGTGATCCCCGTGCATACCCCTCATGACTACGTAAGGCGTCAGCATGTCGCGCGGGCGAGGCACCTTCTTTTTTTCACCGGTCTTTTTTCACCGGTGCCGCGTCGACTGCCCTCCACGGACACCCGCGTCTCCCCGTGGCGGCCCCTGGACGGCCCGTGAACGGCCCCCGAGCGGCCCCGGCCAGGGGTGATGCGGTCGGTATCATGCGCCCGGGGGTTCGTTTGCAGGCAGAGGGGAACGGTCGGTGGGTGGGTTGCGGTTCACGGTGCTGGGACCGATACGGGGGTGGCGGGACGGCGGCGAGCTCGCACTCGGGTCGCCGCAGCAGCGGAACCTGCTGCTCTCGCTGCTGCTGAGGGCCAACCACCCCGTGTCGACCGGTCAGCTCGTGGACGACCTGTGGGGCGAGGAGCCGCCCGCCAAGCCCATGGCCGTGATCCGGACGTACGTCCACCGCCTGCGCCGCGTCCTCGGGCCCGCCCCGCTGACCTCGCTCAGCGGGGGCTACCTGCTCACCGTGGATCCGGGGGAGCTGGACATCCACCGCTGCGAGGAGCTCGTCGGCACGGCGAAGGAGTTCAGCGGCGCCGGGGAGCACGCCCGCGCCGCCGCCGCGCTGCGCCTGGCGCTGGCCCTCTGGCAGGGCGAGCCGATGTCCGGGCTCTCCGGCCCCTATGCCGAGCGGCAGCGCGGCGAGTGGACCGAACGCCGGGTGACCGTCCTGGAGTCGTGTCTGGAGGCCGAGATCGAGGCCGGACCGTCCGGCGAGGCCGTCGCCGAACTGACCGCGGTCGCGGCCGAGCACCCGCTCAGGGAACGGTTCTCCGAGCTGCTGATGCTCGCCCTCTACCGGGCCGGACGGCAGGCCGAGGCCCTGAACGTGTACCGCGAGACGGACCGGCGGCTGCGGGCGCAGCTCGGCGTCGCCGCCGGGCCCGGTCTGCGCGAGTTGCAGCGCCGGATCCTGGTGGCCGACACCGCCCTCGTGGCGCCCGCGCCGCCCCGGCCCGACACCACCACCACGGCCCGCCCGCCGTTCCACGCGCCGATCCGGCCGACCCAGGTACCGGCCGACCTCGCCGACTTCACCGGCCGCGAGGCGCAGACCGAGGCGGTGCGGGCCGTCCTGCTCGCGCCCCGCACCGTGCCCGTGGCGACCGTGTCGGGCCTGGGCGGCATGGGCAAGACGGCCCTGGCCGTCCATGTCGCGCACGGGCTGGCCGCCGACTTCCCCGACGGCCAGCTCTACGTCGACCTGCACGGGGCCGACGGCCGCCCGACCCCGCCCGAGGAGGTGTTGGGCGCCTTCCTCCGCGCCCTCGGCGTACCGGCGGAGGCGCTGCCCGCCGGGCTCGCCGAACGCTCCGCCCAGTTCCGCTCGCTGCTCTCCGGCCGACGCGTGCTGATGGTCCTCGACAACGCCCGGGACGCCGAGCAGATCAGGCCGCTGCTGCCCGGCCGGCCCGGTTGCGCCGTGCTCGTCACCAGCCGGGCCAGGCTCGGTTCACTTCCCAACGCGCACGTCGTCGAGCTGCCGGCCTTCGCCCCGGAGGAGGCCCTCGACCTGCTCGGCCAGGTGGTCGGTGGGCAGCGGCTGCGGGCCGAGGCGGACACGGCCAGGGAGCTCGTGCGGCTCTGCGGCCACCTCCCGTTGGCCGTGCGCATCCTCGCCGCTCGCCTCTCCTGCCGGCCGGGCTGGACCATGGCCCGGCTGCTCGACAAGCTGTCCGAGAATCGTCGCCGGCTGGACGTGCTGCGCACCGAGGACCTCGCCGTCGAGTCGGCGTTCCGCTTCGGCTACGACCAGCTGACGCCCGACCAGGCCCGCGCCTTCTGTCTGTTGGCGGTGCCGGACGTGCCCGACCTGTCGCCGGGCGCCGTCGCGGCGGTGCTCGACCTGCCCGAGCACGAGGCCGAGGAGCTGGCCGAGTCGCTGGTCGACTGCTCGATGCTGGAGACCGCGCCGCCGGACCGCTACCGGTACCACGACCTGCTGCGCGCCTTCGCCCAGCGGCTCACCCCGGACACAGCTGATACAGCTGATACAGCAGCCGACGTCGAGGCGGGTACGGGCTCGGGCGCGGGCTCGGCTCCGGCGGCGGACCGCCCGGCCGCCATCCTCACCCGTCTGGTGATCCGCCAGCACGCCGAGACCGTCGCGGCCCTCGGCCCGGCCGCCACCCGCGCCGCCCTGACCGGCTCCGGCGCACCGTACGCCGTCGACTGCCGCGTGGTGGCCCGCGGTCGCGGCGAGTACCAGGGCATCGGCGCTCTGGTCGGCCAGTACGCCGGGCTCCCCCGGCCACCCCGGCTCGATCTGGCGGCCGAACTGCTGCTCGGCGGCAGCCTGTTGTGCGAGACCGGCCAGGCCGCCCGGCCGCTGGGGCACGCGGCCAAGGTCCTGCTCCAGGCCGCCGTCCGGCAGGGCGACCGAACGGCCGAGGTCAGGGCCCGGCTGGTGCTCGGCCGGCTGCTGACCGAGGTCGGCTCCGAACCCGCGGCCCTCGGCGAGCTGCTCAGGTCCCGCGACCTGTGCATCGCCCACGGCCTGCCGGGGCCGCTGCTCGCCCTGGCCCACGCCTCGCTGGCCGCCCTGTTCGTCCAGGTCGGCCGGCCGGGCGACGCGGTCGACGGCTTCGCGGCGGCGATCGCGGTCTGGGAGCGGCTCGGCGACCGGCGCTCGGTGGCGGGCGAACTGCTCAACCTGGCCGGTGCGTTCACCGAGCTCGGCCGGCCCGAGGCGGCGGTCCGCGTCGTCGACCAGTCACTGCTGATCTGCCACCAGCTCGCCGACCACGAGCTCCAGGCGCTCGCCCTCGACTCGTTGGGGACGATCGCCCACGATCGCGGCGAGTTCGAGCAGGCTCTGAGCCACCACCGCGGCGCCCTCGCCCTGCTGCGGCCGGACGACCGGCGCCGGACGGGCCGCACGCTCCTGCGGCTCACCGAGTCGCTGCGAGCCGTCGGCCGCGGCGACGAGGCGGTGGAGGCGGCCGGCCGGGCGGTCGAGGTGCTGACGCTCGACGGCGACCGCCGGGGGCGGGGGCTGGCCCTGGCGGCGCTCGGTGACGCGCTCGCCGACCGCGGCGCCGCCGAGGACGCGGCCCGGGCGTGCCGGTCGGAGGCCTACGACATCCTGGCCTCCATCGGCTCCCCCGAAGCCGACCGGCTGCGCGCCCTGATCGGCCTCGGCGGAACCGCCGACCGTCCCCGCCGGCAGTGGCCGTCCTGGCTGCCGGCGTGATCCTCCCCTCGCCCCGGGGGTGTTCGGCTGCCGGCCGGACGGCTCAGGACAGCGCCCACACCTGGCTCTCCGCGTTGGAGCAGGCCGCCACCCTGACGTAGTTGGCGACTCCGTCGGACGTCAGGCAGCCCTTGGTGGTGCCGTTGACGATCTGGTAGCCGCCCCGGACCGGCACGAAGGACCAGAGCTGGTTGTCGTTGTACGGCGGGCTCGTCCAGATCTGCACGCGCCCGTCACCCGTGTCCAGGTCCAGCACCTTGGTGTAGTTGCTGGAGGCGTTGCGCAGGAAGTACTTCCCCTCGGACAGCTTTTCCAGCCGCCACACCTGGGCCGGCGTGCCGTTGACGGCGAAGGTGCCGACCCGGTTGCCGTTCTCGTCCGCGGAGTAGGAGTTGTCCAGCGCGCCGTTGACGCCGGTGATCTGTGCCTGGGAGGGCAGCTGCGGCTGCGGCTTCGGCTCCGGCGTGGGCGGCGTGGGCGGCGTCGACGTCGCGGACGGCGTGGGCGTGGGCGGTTCGTGGGAGGCGGGCGGGGACGGGACGGCGGAGGTCGGCGCGGGCGAGGCGGGGTTCTGGCTGGCGGTGGGCGCGGCGGAGGCCGAAGGGGACGCGGCGGGGGCCGGGTTCGGCGTACCGGGCCGGACGGGCGCGGTGGGGCCCTGGCCGCCGGTGGCCGTGGCGGAGGCGGGAGGGGACGCGGCGGAGCCCCGGGTGGGCGTACCGGGCCGAACGGGCACAGCGAGGTCCTGGCCGGCGACCGGCGCGGGTCCGGCGCCGGGCGTGGGGCTCCCGCCCGCTTCCGGTCCGGTCGACGGCACCGGGACCGTCGGCTCGGCGGGCTGTTGTCCGGCGGGTTGGCGGTCGGCTGCCACCGCCGCGGGAACGGCCGGGCCCGCGACGAGGCCGGCCACCGGGCCCGCGACGGCGGCGGCGTCCGGAGCGTCGTCCTCGTCGGACCGGATCACCGTCGCTCCGGAGGCCCCGACCACGCAGAGCAGCGACAGCGCCGTCACCCCGATCAGCCCGCGCAGGCGGAACCTGGCCCACCGTGCGCGTCCGACGACCGGCAGGGGCCCGACCGGGACCAACGCCGGCGCCGTCTCCTCGGCCGGTGCGAGGGCGTCCCGCACCGCCGCGGCCATCGCCGCCGCGTCGGGCCAGCGCTCGCCGGGCTCCTTGGCCATCGCCCGCTCGACCAGCGCCCACACCGGCGCGGGCACGTCCTCGGGAAGCGGCGGCACGGGCTCCGTCAGGTGCTTGAGGATCAGTTCGAGGGCGGTCTCCCCGTCGAAGGGGAGCTTGCCGGCGAGGCATTCGTAGAGGACGACGCCGAGTGCGTAGAGGTCCGCCGAGGCGGTGACCGTCCCGGTGGAGGCCTGTTCCGGCGCCTGGTAGGCGGCGGTGCCGAGCACCATGCCCGGTACGGTCAGCCGGGCGTCGCAGCCGGGCCGGGCGATGCCGAAGTCCGCGATCACCGTCCGGTCGCCGCGGACCATCAGGTTGGCCGGTTTGATGTCCCGGTGGACCACCCCGGACTCGTGCGCGGCCTCCAACCCCTCCAGCACCTGGAGTGCCATCCGGAGGGTCTCCTCCACCGGCAGCGCGCCGCGGCGTTCCAGCACGGCGCTCAGCGGTTCCCCGTCGATCAGCTCCATGACCAGGTAGCCGACCGAGGGCCGCCCGTCCACGGCGCTGTGCCCGTAGTCGTACACGCCGACGATGCCCGGGTGGCGCAGCTGCGCCATGACGCGGGCCTCGGCGTGGAAGCGTTCGGCGAAGCCGGATTCGTCCAGCAGGGCCGGCTTCACCACCTTGACCGCGACCCGGCGGCCCAGGACCTCGTCCTCGGCGAGCCACACGTCGCCCATCGACCCGCCGCCCAGCAGGTCTACCAGCCGGTAGCGGTTGGCGAGCACGGTGCCGCGCATGATACTCCCTGAATCAAGCCCGAGGACCGGAGCGAATCCGGAGACCGGCCCGGTTCCATGGGCGCACCTTGGTCCGGGGCGCCCTCCGAGGATCATGACACCGGCAAAACAACTACTGGCTTTCCATCATATGAATCACGGTCGACTCAAGCCATTCCCGCCCCATGCCCCGCCCCACGCCCCCACGCCTCGACGGCCGGGTTGACGGCCGGGTGGGGCGCCGCAGCCGGCCGGGTGGGGTGGCAGGCACCCTCCCCCAGCCACGACCGGTCACCAGTCACCGGTCCACTCGAACGAACGCCGTCGTCGAGCCTTGCGGAAGCCGTCGGCCGGGAGGCGGCTCGTCCTCGGTCCCGGACAGCCGCGGAGCAGGCCGTCAAGGCTCCCCGAGCGCCGGACCGACTTCTCGCGTCAAAGGTTCGTAGCAAAATTACCTGTCACTGGAATGCAGGTCACCGGGCCTTTTCGCATCGCGCCCCCGGACCGGCCGACCTAGCGTGGTTCGCGGCGCTCCTCCCCGACGTTCCTCGCCGCACGCGAGCCATGGGACTGAGCCGCAGATCCGCCCGAGCACAGCTTCGGCGGCAAACGAACAGATGAATTCAGAAAGGCTCAACCATGGGCTTCAACCATGTCGACGCGGTGATGGCCGTTCCCGACAAGCCGAACCAGTTCTGGGTGTTCTCCAACACCGACTACCGGCGCGTCGAAATCACCGTGACGAGCAGCCACCCGTACCCGGACAAGCTCGTCAGCAAGGGCACCATCCGCGAGGACTGGCCCAGCCTGTCGGACTTCGCGAAGATCGACGCCGTCATGAAGGTCCCGGACGGCAGCAACGAGTACTGGGTCTTCTCCGGCGACCGGTTCGTGCGGATCAACGTCGCCAACGGGGAGCCGCACAAGGACACGAAGACCTACGGTCCGGCGCCGCTGAGCGAGTGGGAAGGCCTCACCAAGGGCTGACGGCCGCCTCGGGTGCCCGGACCGCACCTGGCCCGCCGCACCCAGCACTGGACGCCCGGCCGGGCCGACCCCGGCCGGGCGTCTCACGTACCCGTACGCGCCCTGGCCTTCGAGCCCCCATCCGCCCCGCTCACGTTCACCCGCTCCGATCGGAGACCTGCCCATGGGTCAGTTCGTCACAGACGTCAACGTCCTGGTCGCCTACGACGACCCGGTACGAAGTCCGTTCCACACACCCACCGGGTGGGAGTGGATCGACGTCGACCTGAACAAGGGCGCGCACGGCGCCTACCTGTACCTCGTCTTCGAACGGTCCGCCGACGACCGGCCCGTCACCGGCATCCGCGTCCTGAAGGACGACGAGAAGCCGCCCGCCGGGTACCAGAAGCTGCCGGTCGACCTCAACAGGGGGACGCCCGTGCACGGCACGGCCCTGTTCCTGGCCGTCACCCGCCAGGAAGGCGCAGGCCGGCCCATCGTCGACCTCACCGTCACGTACTGGCAGGACGGATCGCAGGAGATCCCTCCCGAGACGGGCTACACCCGCGTCGACACGGATCTCAACAAGGGCGCCAAGGGCGACTTCATCTACCTCGACTACCTCCGGGCCACCGAGAACGCACCCTCCGGTTCGCCCGCCACGCCGGACCAGGAGAACGCGTGAACACTCCCCACTCCCCGCAGAGCGCTCCGTCGCTGCCGGACTCGCTGCTGAAGGCCCTCAAGCGCAAACCCCGCCCCGGCGGCCTGAAGGCCATCCGACACGTGGTCTTCCTGATGCAGGAGAACCGTTCCTTCGACCACTACTTCGGCAGCAACTTCCGAGGAGTGCGCGGGTACGACGACCGCAACCTCGTCACGTTCCCCGGGACCGGCGGCCACACCGTCCTCGACCAGCCCGACCCCGACCATCCGTCCAAGCCCCAGAGGCCCTACCAGCTGAGGCCGGACCAGGGTACGGCCGAGCCCGCGGCCCACACCTGGCCCACCGGCCACCAGGCGTGGAACAACGGCCGCTACGACCAGTGGATCAAGGCCAAGGGGACCGTCACGATGGGCTACTTCGACCAGCCGGAGGTCGTCGGCACCTACCGGGCGCTGGCCGAGCGGTTCACCGTGTGCGACGCCTACCACTGCTCGGTGATGAGCGAGACCACCTCGAACCGCAACTACCTCTTCAGCGGATTCGGCGGCTGGGAGCCCGACGGGTCGCGGGTCACCGGGTCGACCGCGCACGACCGCGAGGACCCCGGGAAGAGCTTGGACAAGGACCTACGGAAGCTGGGTTACAACTGGTCCAGCTACCCCGAGATCCTGGAGGTCAACAACGACCCCTTCGGCGCCGACGGTATCAGCTGGCGCGTCTACCAGGGCTGGGACAACTACTACGACAACAACCTGGACTTCCACGCCGAGTTCAAGCGGATCTTCCAGACCGTGCTGGAGAAGGCCGAGCTCAAGTACCTGAGCCTGTACGACTTCTACAAGGATCCGGGTCAAGTTCAGCAGACGGACGTGGAGGCCCTCGCCAAGGCGGTCGCCGCCCTGCCGCCGGCCGACCGGAGCCTCTACGACCGCGGGCTCTTCCGCTGCCCGCCCCCGCCGGACTCGAAGCAGAACCCGAAGAACTACCGCGACTTCGTCTACGCGTTCGCCCAGGATGTGGCGGCGAAGAGGGTCCCCCGGGTCTCGTACCTGGTGCCCTCGGACGCGGACTCGGAGCACCCGGGCGACGGCGGTTCGGCCCCCATGGCCGGTGAGGAGGTCGTCGCCCAGGTCCTGGACGTCATCGCCTCCGACGAGGACATGTGGGACTCCACCGTGCTGTTCATCAGCTACGACGAGAACGACGGCTTCTTCGACCACGTGCCGCCGCCGGTGCCCCCGCAGGGCGTCGACGACGAGTACGTCGGCGACCAGCCCATCGGTCTGGGCATGCGCGTACCGATGATCGTCGTCTCCCCGTGGACGGTGGGCGGCTACGTCAACTCCCAGGTCTTCGACCACACCTCACAAGTCCGTTTCCTGGAGGAGTGGTTGGGCGTACGGCAGCCCGCCATCAGCCGCTGGCGGCGCACCGTGGCCGGCAACCTCACCTCGGTCTTCGACTTCGACCGCACCGGCGACCCGCCGTCGCAACCCACCGACCCCACCCGGCGTCTGGCCCGCCCGCTGCCGTACCAGCCGGACGCCCACGGCGCCCTGGACCAGCAGCAGGGCGCGTTCGTCCTCCAGCCGACCAACACCGGCGCCGCCTCCGTACACCTGACCCTGTACGACAACGTCGGCACGTCCGGCAGCTACGACGCGCCCCGGCACTTCGACGTGCTCGGCACCACCACGCCCGCCACCAAAGTGCCGGTGCGCGAGGGAAGTTACGACTTCTACCTCACCGGCCCCAACGGATTCCGCCGCGAGTTCGCCGGGAAGGCCGCCGGGGCCGCAGCCGACACCTCCGTGGCCACCGCCATCGCCGCCGCCCCGAAGCGCACCCTCACCCTGACGATCACGTCGCCGAGCGCCACGCCGCAGGCCGTCACCCTGGCACCCCGGCACTACAGCACCGCGAAGGCACTGACCGGGACCGTCGTCACGGGCAAACCCCTCGTCCTCGCCTGGGACACCGAGGACGCCGGCGGCTGGTACGACCTGGACCTCGCGATCGCCGAGGACGCGTCCTTCCGCCGCCGCCTCATGGGCCACGTCGAGAACGGCCACCCGAGCATCAGCGGCTGAACGGCGAAGAGGCCGGCGCCGGGGCGCGGCGCCGGCCTCTTCGGGTATGGGGTGTTCTACCGGCGGCCGCGGGCCGGTGCGGGGTTGAGCTTGGCGCTGAGCACCGACAGGAAGGTCGGGAGCCTGTCCACCGCGGTCTTGGGGACGGGGGTGACCTGGACGGTGTCCCGGACCACGTCCTGCACGACGAGCTTGTAGGTGCCGCCCTCCTCGACGAGTTCGGCGGCGTAGAGCAGTGTTTCTTCCACCAGGGGTCCCTCCGGTTGTCTGTCGTACGGCGGGTCAGGAACCGTTGAGCCAGGCGTTCCACGCCTTGGTCGCCTGCTCCTCGTCCGCTCCCTCGGCGAACAGGTGGTGGCCCAGCCAGATCGGCCAGTTCCAGGAGCTGCCGTTGTAGAACCGGTACAGGGTGTCCGGGCCGCGCAGACCGATGAAGTCGGGGCTCAGGTAGTCCACGACCACCTCTTCCGGGCCGCCGTCCGCGCCCGGGAGGTCGAGTGACAGCCGGTCGCCGACGGCCGTGTCGTCGGCCAGGCCGAGGCGCCGGCGCAGCGTGGCGAAGTCGGCGGGGTCGGCGGTCGGTCCGGGCCGGGCGGCCTTGACGTAGACGGCGGTGCGGTCGGCGAAGTGCGTCAGGTACTGGGCGAGGCTGTGCTGGTAGAGGTCGACGTGCTTCTCGGCCGCGTCCGCCCTGGTGTCCCAGCCGTCGTCGACGACGCCCTCGTGCACCCAGTGGATCCCCATCCGCAGGTGGCTCGACGTGCCGTCGGCCGCCTCGATGTGGTAGCTGAGGGTGTTCGAGAAGCCGCCGTCCCTGGTCGCCCGGACGGCGAAGTGGTGCGGCGGCTCCCAGGCCACGACGGTGCCGCCGCCGCGGGAGACCGTCCCGCCGACGTGCGGCTCGACCTCCATGGGGTACAGCCAGCTGAGGTTGCCGGCGCCGGTGGCGATCGCCTGCCAGACCTGGTCCGGTGCGGCGGGCAGGTCCTGTTCCCGGCGCACCTGGAACTCTCGGGCCATGGTCGGTTCTCCTTCGCAGTCGATGGTCTTGTCGTTCGGTGGGGTTGTCGTTCGACGGGCTTGTCGTTCGACGAGGTTGTCGTTCAGTAGGTGAGCGGCAGGGCGCACAGCCGCCGTTGCAGCGGGTTGGGCCGCCAGTCGAGGGCCGTCCCGTCGGCGAGTGCGAGGCCCGGGAGCCTGCGGACCAGGGTGCCGACCGCCAGTTCGGTCTGGAGCTTGGCGAGCGGTCCGCCAAGGCAGAAGTGCGGGCCCGTGCCGAAGGTCAGGTGCCGGTTGCGGGTGCGCGCCAGGTCGAGTCGGTCGGGGTCCTCGAAGCGGTCCTCGTCGCGGTTGGCCGCGCTGAGGAACAGGTACACCAGCTCGCCCTCGCGCAGCATCCGCCCGCCGATCTCGACGTCCTGCGCGACGACCCGGACGATCGCCTGGGTCGGCGTGTCGTAGCGGGCCAGCTCCTCGACGGCGGTGCGGATCAGCGCCGGGTCCTCGCGCAGCCGGGCCAGCTGGTCGGGGTGGCGCAGCAGGGCGAGGGTGCCGTTGCCGATCAGGTTGGCGGTGGTCTCGTCCCCGGCGGTGATGAGGACGAAGCAGGTGGACAGCAGTTCGGAGTCGGTGAGCCGGTCGTCCGTGGCCTGGGTGGTGACCAGGGCGCTGATCAGGTCGTCGCCCGGATCGTCGCGGCGCTGCCGGATGAGCCGGGACAGGTACTCCTCGTACTGGTCGACGGCGGCCTCGGCCTGCTCGATGTCGGCGGTCAGGTTGCCGATCCGACGGAACCAGGTCTTGACTTCGGGGCGGTCCTCGGGCGGGATGCCGAACAGCTCGCAGGCGACGGCCAGGGGCAGCGGGGAGGCGACCGCCTCGATGAAGTCCATGGCGGGCCCCTGGGCCACGGCCCGGTCGATCAGGTCGTCGACGACCGTCTGGATGCCGTCCCGCAGGGCCTCGACCCGCCGGGCGGTGAACGCCCGGTTGACGAGCTTGCGCAGCCGGGCGTGGTCCGGCGGGTCGGTGTTGGTCATCACCCGGCCGAGCCGGTCGGTGAGCCGGCTCAGGGCCTTCAGGTTGCCGCCCAGGCCGCTGAGGGCCCGGGTCATCCGGTCCCGGTCGTTCGACAGGCGCAGGTCGCTCAGGGCGGCGTCGATGTCGGCGTACCGGGTGAGGTACCAGATGCCCTGGTCGCTGCGGTGGACCGGGCTCTCGCGCCGCATGCGGGCGTAGAACGGGTACGGGTCGCGGCGGGCCTCGGGCGTGTACAGGGCCGCGGCGAGGTCGCCGGGCCCGGCTGCAGCGGCTGTACCGGGGGCGTCGGTTCCGAGGGTGTCGGTGGAGGTCACGTCGGCCGCGCTACTTCCGGGCGTCCATGGCGTCGGCGAGGCTCCTGGGCCGCATGTCGGTCCAGGACTGCTCGACGTACTCCAGGCAGGCGGTGTGGCTGTCGGGGCCGTGGGCGACGGTCCAGCCCTCGGGGACGTCGGCGAACTGCGGCCACAGCGAGTGCTGGTTCTCCTGGTTGACGAGCACGAGGAAGGTGGCGTCCTGGTCGTCGAACGGGTTGGTCATGGGTCAGTCCTCCTGGTGGGAACGGGCGGTGTCGCCGGTGACCTCGGCGAGGCGGGCGGCCACGATCGGTCCGATCTGGGCCAGCGAGCCCGGCTGGGTCATCCGGTCGTGGCGGGTGGTGATGTCGTGCGAGTCGATCCGACCGGTGACGTACGGGCGCCAGGTGCCGGCGCCGGCCGAGTCCTCGGTGCGGTCGATCGTGGAGTTGAACAGCAGCAGGTCCCCCTCGAACCGGCCGGGGGCGTGGGCGACCGCCAGCTCGGCATTGTTGATCATGATCCGGACGACGGCCTCGATGCGCCGTTCGTCCAGGTGCGCCAGGGCGCTGCCCCGACGGCGGAGGATCTCGGCGACCTCGGCGTAGGACAGCGGCCCCTCGCCCAGTTCGGCGGGGTCGCAGTCGAGGATGCCGACGAGCACGTCCCGCTCGGTGGGCACGGCGGAGTCGTCGAGCACCACGTCCTTGACCGGGTAGGCGTCGAGGGTCGCCAGCAGTTCGGTGCGCTCGCCGCGGGCCTGGAGCTCGCAGGCGATCGCGTGGGCGATCAGCCCGCCGGCGGACCAGCCGAGCAGCCGGTAGGGGCCGTCGGCCTGGACCTTGCGGATCTGGTCGGCGTAGTCGGCCGCCATCTCCTCGTACGACGTCGGCAGGGCCTCGGCGTGCGCGAGACCGCGTGCCTGGATCGCGTACACCGGGTACTCCGGGCCGATGTGGTTCAGCAGGCCGGAGTAGGACCAGCTGATGCCGCCGCCGGGGTGGATGCAGAACAGCGGCGGGCGGGTGCCGGTGGACCGCAGGGGCAGCACCACGTCGAAGGCGTCCTCGGCGTCGTCCATGGCCAGCCGGCTGGTCAGACCGGCCACGGTGGGGGCCTCGAACAGGGTGCGCAGGCCCACCGGGACGCCCAGCGTCTCGCGGATGCGCGAGACCAGGCGGGCGGCCAGCAGCGAGTGCCCCCCGAGGTCGAAGAAGCTGTCGTCGAGGTGGACCTGCTCCCGGCCGAGGATCTCGGCGAACAGGGCGCACAGCAGCTGCTCCTGCGGGGTGCGCGGGCCGCGGCCGGCGCCCGTCGCCTCGGACTCGGGTGCAGGCAGCGCGGCCCGGTCCAGCTTGCCGTTGGCGGTCAGCGGCAGCGCGTCGAGGGTGACGAAGGCCGACGGCACCATGTACTCGGGCAGTTCGCGGCCGAGCCGGCGGGCGAGGCCGTCCGGCGCGGGCGCGCCCTCGGCGGCGGGCACCAGGTAGGCGACCAGGCGCTTGTCGCCCGGCCGGTCCTCGCGGGCGACGACGGCCGCCTGGGCCACGCCCGGGCAGGCGGCGAGGAGGGCCTCGACCTCGCCGGGCTCGATCCGGAACCCGCGCAGCTTGACCTGCTCATCGGCGCGGCCGACGAACTCCAGGACGCCGCCGGGCAGCCACCGGACGAGGTCCCCGGTGCGGTACATGCGCTCCCCCCGCTCGAACGGGCAGGCGACGAAGCGCTCGGCGGTCAGGCCCGGCCGGCCCGGGTAGCCCCGGGCCACGCCCGCCCCGGCGAGGTACAGCTCGCCCTCCACGCCCACCGGCACCGCGCGCAGCCCGGCGTCGAGCACGTACGCCCGCATGTTCGCCATGGGTCGGCCGATCGGCACGCTCGCGGCGGCTTCGGGCAGCGCGCGGACCCGGTGGTGGGCCGCGAAGGTGGTGGCCTCGGTCGGGCCGTAGCCGTTGACCACGGCGGTGTGCGGGCAGGCCGCCAGCACCCGGGAGACGGCCGACGGCGGCACCACGTCGCCACCGGTCCACACCTCGCGGACCGTGGCGAGCAGGTGCGGCCGCTCCTCGGCCACCAGCCGGAACAGGCCGGCCGTCAGCCACAGTCCGGTCACCCCGTGCTCGGCGACCGCTCCCGCGAGCAGGTCGAGGTCGAGCCGGCCGGGCGGTACGACGACGATCGTGCCGCCGCCGAGCAGCGGCGCCCAGAGCTCGTACGTCGCGGCGTCGAAGGCCGTGGGCGAGTGCAGCAGCACCCGGTCGTGGCCGCCCTCGCGCCAGCACGGGGCGAGGGCGAGCGCCGCCACGTCGCGCTGGGTGACACCGACGCCCTTCGGCCGGCCGGTCGAACCGGAGGTGTACATCACGTAGGCCAACTGCCGGGGATCGCAAGGGATCTGCGGGTCGGATCCGTCGGGCTCGGCCTGGCTCAGCGCGGTCAGCACGTCCTCGGTGAGCACCAGGGCCGCGCCGGTCTCCCGGAGGATCAGGTCGATCCGGGAGGACGGGAACCGCGGATCGAGCGGGACGTACGCGCCGCCGGCCTTGACGATCGCCAGGATCGCGACGACGAGGTCCGCCGAGCGCTCCAGCAGCACCGCGACCGGGGTCTCCGGCCGCACGCCCTGGCCGATCAGGGCCCGGGCCAGGCGGTTGGCCCGCCCGTCGAGCTCCCGGTAGGTCAGCTCGGCGCCGTCCGCGACGACCGCGACCGCGTCCGGCGTGGCCCGTGCTCGGCGGGCGAACAGCTCCGGCAGGGCGGCCCTGGGCAGTTCGGCCTCGGGCAGTTCAGCGCCGGGCAGTTCGGCGTCGGTCCGGTTGAACTCGACCAGCAGTTCGCGGCGTTCCTCGCCGGACAGCAGGTCGAGCCGGCCGATCGGCTGGTCCGGCTCGGCGGCGGCCGCGCGCAGCAGCCGCACCCAGCGGGCGAACAGCAGCTCCACGGTGGCCGGGTCGAACAGGTCGGTCGCGTACTCGACCGCGCCGAGCACGCCCGCCGGGCTGCCGTCCGGGCCGTACTGCTCGGCCAGGCTGACGGTCAGGTCGACGCGGGCGGTGCCGGTGGGGGCCTCCAGGTGGGCGGTCTCCAGGCCCGGCAGGGTGAACTCCCCGGCCGGTGCGTTCTGCAGGCCGAGCATGACCTGGAACAGCGGGTGGTGGGCCAGCGAGCGGGTCGGGTTGACGGCCTCGACCAGGTACTCGAACGGCACGTCCTGGTGGGCGTAGGCGGCCAGCGCCTTCTGCCGCACCCGGCCGACGAGTTCGGCGAAGCCCGGGTCGCCGCCGGTGTCGGTGCGCAGCACCAGCGTGTTGACGAAGAAGCCGACGAGGTCGTCCAGCGCCTGGTCGGTGCGCCCGGCGATGGGGCTGCCGATCGGGATGTCGGTGCCGGCGCCGAGCCGGGTGAGCAGGGCGGCGAGGCCGGCCTGGAGCACCATGAACATGCTGGCGCCGTGCGCGGTGGCGAGGCCTCGCAGGTCCTGGTGCAGGTCCTCGTCGAGCCGGACCTCGATCCGGCCGCCGCGCTGGGAGGCCTCGGCCGGCCGGGGCCGGTCCGCGGGCAGTCGCACCTGGTCCGGCAGGCCCGCCAGCTCCTCCTTCCAGTAGCCGAGCTGCCGGGTGAACAGGCTGCCCCGGTCGGCGGCCTCGCCGAGCAGGTCGCGCTGCCACAGGGTGTAGTCGGCGTACTGGACCGACAGCGGGGACCACTGCGGTGCCCCGCCCTGGCAGCGGGCCGCGTAGGCGGTGGCCAGGTCCCGGGAGAGCGGGCCCATCGACCAGCCGTCGGCGGCGATGTGGTGCACCACGACCAGCAGGACGTGCCGCCCGGGGGCGAGCGCGTACAGCTCCGCCCGGATCGGCGGCTCGGCGGCCAGGTCGAAGCCGCGCCGGGCCGCCTCGGCGAGCCGCTCGGCCAGCCGGCTCTCGTCGAGCTCGACCACCGGGAGCGGCGGGTGCGCCTCGTCCGCGCCCAGCACCTGCTGGTGGGGCGCCCCGTCCGTCTCCCGCAGGACGGTGCGCAGGCTCTCGTGCCGGGCGACCACGTCCGCCAGCGCTGCCGCCAGCGCCTCCCGGTCGAGGTCGCCGGTCAGCCGCAGGGCGAGCGGCATGTTGTAGGTGGCGCTCGGCCCGTCCATGCGGTGCAGGAACCACAGGCGGCGCTGGGCGAAGGACAGCGGGAGCCGCTCGGGGCGCGGGCGGGCGGTCAGCGCGGGCCGCTCGGTGACGGACCCGTCGAGGCGGCCCGCCAGGGCGGCCACGGTCGGGTGCTCGAACAGCGTCCGGATCTCCAGTTCGGCGCCGAGGACGGCCCGGACCCGGGAGGCCAGGCGGGTCGCCAGCAGCGAGTGGCCGCCGAGGTCGAAGAAGCTGTCCTCGACGCCGACGTGGGGCAGGCCGAGCACGTCGGCGAAGAGTTCGGCGAGGAGCTGCTCCTGCGGGGTGCGCGGTGCCCGGCCGCCGGCGGCCGCCCCGAGGTCGGGGGCGGGCAGCGCGCGGCGGTCGAGCTTGCCGTTGGCGGTCAGCGGCAGCGCGTCCAGCACGACGAACGCCGACGGCACCAGGTAGTCGGGCAGCCGGGCGCCCAGCCAGCTCCGGAGTTCGGCGGCCAGGGCCGGGGCACCGCGCTTTCCGGCCGGGCGGTTGGTGAGCGCGGACAGCGCCGCGCCCGTGCCCCGGGTGGGTCGGTACGCCTCGGCCGGGGCGTCGCCGGGTGCGCCGTCGGGTGCGCCGCCTGGTGCGCCGCCGAAGAGCACGTCCAGGGCGTCCGGGCCGGTGGCCGACCAGGTGACGGACACCCGGCGGCCGAGCGCGTCCCCGAGGGCGTGGAAGTCCTCAGGATCGGGCGCCGCGTCCTCCTGCGGGGCGCGCAGCCGCTCCAGCAGCGGCCCGAGCGGGAGGTCCTCCTCCTGCACGGCCCGGGCCAGGGCCGCCTCGCGGACCACGCGGCGGTTGGGTGCCCCGGTGATCCGGACCGGCCGGCCGTCGTGCCGCCCGAGGAGCTCGCACAGCTCCGGCAGAGCGGTCACGTCCCGGCCCCAGCGGAGTTCGACCGGCTCGTCGCCCTGCGCCGGGGTGGCGGGCTGCTTGCGCAGGGTGACGTCGTAGCGGTAGCGGGTCAGCTCGTTGTGGTGGCGGCCCCGCTTGACCTCCACCGTCACCGCGCCGACGTCCGCACCGACGTCCGCACCGTGCTCCCGCAGGGCGGTGAAGAAGTCCGGGTCGACCAGGAGTTCCTTCTCCACCAGCAGGGACTGCTCCACCGCGCGCCGCACGGCGGGCAGGTCGGCGCCGTCGGCGGCCCGGTGCAGTTGGACGGCGGTGGCCAGCGGGCGCAGCAGTCGCAGGTTGCGGATGTCGCCGAGGAAGAGCGCGCCGCCGGGGGCGAGCAGTCGCATCAGCTTTTCGATCACGTCGGTGAGGTAGTCGGCGGACGGGAAGTACTGCACGACCGAGTTGATGACGATGGTGTCGAAGTGCCCGGCGGGCAGGCCGTCGGTGTCGTGCGCCGGGCGGGTGTGCAGCACGACGCGTCCGGCCAGCTGCTCCTGCCGGGCGACCTGGGCGGCCAGCGCGTCGATCGCGGTGGCGGAGAAGTCGGTCGCCCAGTAGGTCTCGCAGTGCGGTGCGACCTGCGAGAGGAGCAGGCCGGTGCCGACGCCGACCTCCAGCACGCGGCGGGGGTGCAGGGCCAGGATGCGGGCCACGGTGGCGTCGCGCCATTCCCGCATCTGCTCGGCGGGGATCGGGCTGGCGTCGTAACTGCTGTTCCAGCCGACGAAGTTCTGGCCGAAGGCGGTTTCCTCGGGGGTGATGGGCAGGGCGTCGTAGATGTCCTGCCACTCGCCCACGTGGTCGGCTTCCAGGGCGCTGTCGCGGGCCTCCGTCTGGTGGGGGACGACGTAGCCGATGAGGCGGTCGTCCTGGGCGAGGACGGCGGCCCGGGCGACGGCGGGGTGCTCGGCCAGGGCCGTCTCGATCTCGCCGGGCTCGACCCGGAAGCCGCGCACCTTCACCTGGTCGTCGGCGCGGCCGACGTACTCCAACTGCCCTCCCCCAGCGCCCCCAGCCTGGCGGCCGGGAGGTGCCCCCACCGGCCGGGGGGACCCCCATGCCCGCCAGCGCACCACGTCCCCGGTGCGGTACATCCGGGCGCCGTCCGCCTCGAACGGGCAGGCGACAAAGCGACCCGCCGTCAGGGACGGCCGGTTCAGGTAGCCGCGCGCCAGACCCGCGCCCGCGACGTACAGCTCGCCGGGCACGCCGGGCGGCACCGGCCGCAGCCGCTCGTCCAGCACGTACACCCGCGCGTTGGCGATCGGCCGCCCGATCGGCGGCACGCCCGCCCCCGGGGACAGCGGGTCGCTCATCGTCGCGCACACCGTCGTCTCCGTCGGGCCGTACGCGTTGACCATCCGGCGCCCCGGGGCCCAGCGCGCCACCAGCTCCGGCGGGCAGGCCTCGCCCGCCACCACCAGGGTCGACACCGTCACCGCGCCCTCCGGCAGGGCCGCCAGGACGGACGGGGGCACGGTCGCGTGGGTGACCGCGAGGCCCGGGTCGGTCAGCGCGGCGACCGGCTCCGCCGCCGGGGGCAGCACCAGGGCCGCGCCGCGCAGCAGGGCGGTGAAGATCTCCGACACCGAGGCGTCGAAGCTGGGCGAGGCGAACTGGAGCACCCGGCTGTCGGGTTCGATCGCGAACCGCTCGATCTGGGCAGCGACCAGACTGGCCACGCCGCCGTGGGCGACCACGACGCCCTTGGGACGGCCGGTCGAACCCGAGGTGTAGATCACGTAGGCCGGGTGCCGGACGTCGAGGGCCACCTCCGGATCGGTCTCCGGCCAAGTGGACGCCTCGCACCCCTCGGACGCCTCGGCGACCAGCGCCGGATCGTCGACCACCAGCGCCGGGCGGGCGTCCTCCAGCATGTACGCGATCCGCGCCGCCGGGTACGACGGGTCCACCGGCAGGTACGCGGCACCGGCCTTCAGGACACCCAGGACCGCCACCACCGACTCCACCGAACGCGGCAGCGCCACCGCCACCAGCTGCTCCGGAGCGACCCCACGGGCGATCAGCGCATGCGCGAACCGGTTCGCCCGGGAGTTCAACTCCCGGTACGTCAGCTCGGCACCACCGGACACCAGGGCGAGCGCGTCCGGCGTCGCCGCGACCTGCGCCGCGAACGCCTCCGGCACCGGCACGGCGGCCACCTCGCGGGCGGTCGCGTTGCCCCGCTCCAGCAGCCGGCTCCGCTCGTCGGAGTCGAGGAGGTCGATCCCCCCGATCGACCGGTCCGGATCGGCGGTGACGGCCTCCAGCAGGAGCGTCCAGCGCCGCACGAGGACCTCGACCGTCGAGCGGTCGAACAGGTCGGTGGCGTACTCCGCCGCGCCGACGATCCCGTCCGAGCTGCCGTCGGGGCCGAACCGCTCGCTCAGGTTGAAGCCGAGGTCGAACTTGGCCGTCCCGGTCGGCACGGCGAAGGCGGACACCTGGAGGCCGGGCAGCGCGAACTCTCCCATCGGCGCGTTCTGCACGGCGAGGATCGTCTGGAACAGCGGGTGGTGCGCGAGCGAGCGGGACGGGTTCAGCACCTCCACCAAGTGCTCGAACGGCACGTCCTGGTGCGCGTACGCCGACAGCGCCGTCTCCCGCACCCGCCCCAGCAGTTCGCCGAAGCTCGGATCACCGCTCGTGTCGGTGCGCAGCACCAGCGTGTTCACGAAGAACCCGACCAACTCGTCCAGCGCCTCGTCGGTCCGCCCCGCGATCGGACTCCCGATCGGGATGTCCGTCCCCGCACCCAGCCGCGTGTACAGCGCCGCCAGGCCCGCCTGCAGCACCATGAACAGACTGCTCCCGGACCGCCGGGCCAACTCGGCCAGCCCCGCGTGCAGTTCGGGGGTCAGCTCAAGGCCGAAGACGGCGCCCCGGTAGCCGGCGACGGCCGGCCGGGGCCGGTCGGCGGGCAGCGGGATCCGCTCCGGAAGGCTTTCCAACTGCTCGGTCCAGTAGCGGAGTTGTCCGGCGAACCGGCTGTCCGGGTCCTCCGGGTCGCCGAGCAGCTCGCGCTGCCAGAGCGTGTAGTCGGCGTACTGCACCGGCAGGGCCTCGCGGTCCGCCGCGCGGCCCTGGCACCGGGCGGCGTAGGCCTCGGCGAGGTCGCGGGCGAGCGGGCCGGTGGACCAGCCGTCACCGGCAATGTGGTGCATGACCAGCAGCAGCACGTGCTCGTCCGGCGCGAGCGCGAACAGCTCGGCGCGCAGCGGCGGTTCCGCCGCGAGGTCGAACGGGAGCCGCGCCGCGTGGGCGAGCCGTTGCGGCAGCTCGTCCTCCACGGCCTCGGTCACCCGCACCCGGGGCCGGGCCGCCCCGGGGTCGAGGACCCGCTGGCACGGCACGGCGTCGAGCTCCGGGAAGACCGTCCGCAGGCTCTCGTGCCGGGCGACGACCTCGGCCAGCGCGTCCTCCAACGCCTTGCGGTCCAGCGTTCCGGTCAGCCGCAGTGCCAGCGGGATGTGGTAGGCCGCGGCGGCTCCGTCCATCCGGTGCAGGAACCACAGGCGGCGCTGCGCGAACGACAGCGGTACCGTCTGCGGCCGCTCGTACGGCGCCAGTGCGGGCCGGGCCCGGTCGGCCTCGGTGAGCCGTGCCGCCAGGCCGGCCACCGTCGGCGCCTCGAAGAGCGAGCGCAGCCCGACCTCGGCCCCCAGGGCCGAACGGATCCGGGAGACCAGTCGGGTGGCCAGCAGCGAGTGCCCGCCCAGGTCGAAGAAGTCGTCGTCGACACCGACCTGGCCCCGGCCCAGCACCTCCGCGAACAGCTCGCACAGGATCTGCTCCTGCGGCGTCCGCGCGACCCGGCCGACCCCGGCCGCGCCCGCCTCCGGCACAGGGACAGGCGCCGGCAGCGCCGCCCGGTCCAACTTCCCGTTCGGCGTCAACGGCAGCGCCGCCAACACCACGAACACCGACGGCACCAGGTAGTCCGGCAGCCGCTCCCGCAGGTACGCCGCCAGGGCCGCCGGGCGAGCGTCGGCGCCGGGGCGCGGGGCCACGTAGCCGACGAGCCGGTCGCCGTCGGCGAGGACGGCGGCCCGGGCGACGGCGGGGTGCGCGGTCAGGGCCGCCTCGATCTCGCCGGGCTCGACCCGGAAGCCGCGCACCTTCACCTGCTGGTCCGCCCGGCCGACGTACTCCAGCTCACCGTCACTGCGCCGGCGCACCACGTCCCCGGTGCGGTACATCCGGCCGCCCGCCTCGAACGGGCAGGCGACGAAGCGCCCCGCCGTCAGGGACGGCCGGTTCAGGTAGCCGCGCGCCAGCCCCGGCCCCGCGACGTACAACTCCCCCGCGACGCCCGGCGGCACCAGGCGCAGCCGCTCGTCCAGCACGTACACCCGGAAGCCCGCGACCGGCCGGCCGATCGGCGGCACGCCGGAGCCCGCCGCCAGCGGGGCGCTCATCGTCGCGCACACCGTCGTCTCCGTCGGGCCGTACGCGTTGACCATCCGGCGCCCCGGCGCCCAGCGCGCCACCAGCTCCGGCGGGCACGCCTCGCCCGCCACCACCAGGGTGCCGGCCGTGACATCGGTGCTGTCCAGCGCGGCCAGGGCCGAGGGCGGCAGAGTCACATGGGTGACGTCGAGCCGGCGGCCCGTCAGGGCCTCCAGCGGGGCCCCGGACGGGGCGAGCACGAGGGTGGCGCCGGTCAGCAGGGCGCTGCACAGGTCCCAGAACGACGCGTCGAAGCTGGGCGAGGCGAACTGGAGGACGCGGCTGCCCGGCGACACGCCGAGCCGCTCGACCTGCGCCGCCACCAGGCCCGACACCCCGCCGTGGCTCACCACGACGCCCTTGGGACGGCCGGTCGAACCCGAGGTGTAGATCACGTACGCCGGGTGCCGGACGTCGAGCGCGACCACCGGATCCATATCCGGCCGGTCTCCGTCGCCCACCTCGCGCACCTCGGCGACCAGCGCCGGATCGTCGACCACCAGTACCGGGCGGGCGTCCTCCAGCATGTACGAGATCCGCGCCGCCGGGTACGCCGGATCCACCGGCAGATACGCGGCACCGGCCTTCAGGACACCCAGCACAGCCACCACCGACTCCACCGAACGCGGCAACGCCACCGCCACGACCTGCTCAGGCCCGACCCCACGGGCGATCAGCGCATGCGCGAACCGGACGGCCCAGACATCAAGTTGACGATACGTCAGCTCCACTGTCCCGTCGGTCAGCGCGGGCGCGTCCGGCGTCGCCGCCACCTGCGCCGCGAACGCCTCCGGCAGGCTCACGCCGGCCACCCCGGGCTCGGCGGCGGGCAGGAGTTCCCCGCGCTCCCGCTCGTCCAGCAGGTCGATCGCACCGATCGGCCGGTCCGGATCGGCGGCGATCGCCGCCAGCAGCCTGGTCCAGCGGGCGACCAGGGCCTCGACCGTCCCCCGGTCGAAGAGGTCGGTGCTGTACTCGACCGCACCGGTCAGCCCGGCCGGCGTGCCGTCGGGCCCGCGGTTCTCCGCGAGGCCGAAGGTCAGGTCGACCCGCGAGGTCCCGGTCGGCACCGGCACCCCGGAGACCGTCAGCTCGGGCAGCTCGAAGTCGCCCATCGGCGCGTTCTGCAGGGCCAGTACGGTCTGGAAGAGCGGGTGGAGCGACATCGACCGCGCCGGGTTCAGCGCCTCCACCAGGTGCTCGAACGGCACGTCCTGGTGCGCGAAGGCCGACAGCGTCGTCTCCCGCACCCGGCCCAGCAGTTCGAGGAAGCTCGGGTCCCCGCTCGTGTCGGTGCGCAGCACCAGCGCGTTGACGAAGAACCCGACCAGGTCGTCCAGCGCCTCGTCGGTGCGCCCCGCGATCGGGCTGCCGATCGGGATGTCCGTCCCCGCGCCCAGCCGCGTGTACAGCGCCGCCAGGCCCGCCTGGAGCACCATGAACAGACTGCTCCCGGACCGCCGGGCCAACTCGGCCAGCCCCGCGTGCAGTTCGGCGGGCAGCCGGATGTCCAGCAGGTCGCCGCCGTAGGTCATGACCGCCGGCCTGGGCCGGTCGACGGGCAGCGCGAGCTGCTCGGGAAGCCCGGCGAGCGCTTGGCTCCAGTAGCCGACCTGGCGGGCGAACGCGCTGTCCGCGTCGGACTCCTCGCCGAGGATCTCGTGCTGCCACACGGTGTAGTCCGCGTAGCTCACCGGCAGCGGTGCCCAGCCCGGGGCGTCGCCGCGCCGGCGGGCGGTGTACGCGGTCGCGAGGTCGCGGGAGAGCGGGCTCATCGACCAGCCGTCGCCGGCGATGTGGTGCAGGACGACGAGCAGGACGTGCTCGTCGGGGGCGAGCGTGAACAGCTGCGCCCGGACGGGCAGGTCCGCCGTCAGGTCGAAGGCGCGCACCGCCGCCTCGCTCAGCAGCCCCGGCAGCTCCGACTCGCCGGCCCGGCGCACCGGGATCCGGATGGTGGCCTCCGCGGCGCTCAGCACGCGCTGGCGCGGGACGCCCTCGGTGTGCGGGAACACCGTGCGCAGGCTCTCGTGCCGCGCCACCACGTCCGTCAGCGCCGCTCCCAGCGCCTCCTGGTCGAGGTCGCCGGTCAGCCGCAGTGCCAGCGGCATGTGGTAGGTCGCGCTGGGCGCCCCGAACTGGTGCAGGAACCACAGGCGGCGCTGTGCGAAGGACAGCGGCAGCGGTTCCCGGCGCGGCCGGGGCACCAGCGCCTGCCGTGCGGTGGCGGCGTCGTGCAGGCCGGCCGCGAGCCCGGCCGGTGTCGGTGTCCGGAACAGGCGGCGCAGCTCCAGTTCGACCCCGAGGGTCGCCCGGACCCGGGAGACCAGTCGGGTGGCCAGCAGCGAGTGCCCGCCCAGGTCGAAGAAGTCGTCGTCGACACCGACCTGCGCCCGGCCCAGCACCTCCGCGAACAGCTCGCACAGGATCTGCTCCTGCGGCGTCCGCGCCGCCCGACCAACCCCGACGACGCCCGCATCCGGCGCCGGCAGCGCCGCCCGGTCCAACTTCCCGTTCGGCGTCAACGGCAGCGCCGCCAACACCACGAACACCGACGGCACCAGGTAGTCGGGCAGCCGCTCGCGCAGGTACGACGCCAGCACCGGCACCGTGGTCCCGCTCTCGGCCGCGGGTACGACGTAGGCGACGATCCTGGTGTCGCCCGGCCGGTCCTCGCGGGCGAGCACCGCGACCTGGGCCACGCCGGGGTGGGCGGCCAGCTCCGCCTCGATCTCGCCGGGCTCGACCCGGAAGCCGCGCACCTTCACCTGGTGGTCCGCCCGGCCGGCGAACTCCAGCTCCCTGTCGGCGCGCCAGCGCACCAGGTCCCCGGTGCGGTACATCCGGCTGCCCGCCGGCCCGAACGGGTCGGCGACGAAGCGCCCGGCCGTCAGGCCCGGCCGGTTCAGGTAGCCGCGGGCCAGCCCGGCCCCGGCCAGGTACAGCTCGCCCGTGACGCCGGGGGCGACCGGACGCAGGGCCGCGTCCAGCACGTACGCCCGGCTGTTGGCGATCGGGCGGCCGATCGGCACCGGCAGCGGGCAGTCGGCGGGGTCGGCCGGCAGCGGGAAAGCGGTGATCACGTGGGTCTCGGCCGGGCCGTAGTGGTTGTGCAGCACCCGGCCGGGCCCGCGGGCCTGGAGGCGCCGCAGGCCGCCGCCCAGGCGCATCGGCTCGCCGGCCTGCGCGATCAGCCGCAGGTCCGGCAGGTCCCGCCCGTGTTCCTCGGCCGCCTCCGCCAGTGCCTCGATCACCAGGTTGGGGGCGAAGAGCTCCGCCACCCGGTGCTGTTCCAGCCACCGGGCGAGGAGTTCGGCACTGCGGCGCTGCTCGTCGGTCGGCACCACCAGGGTCTTGCCGAACAGCAGCGCGGAGAGCACCTCCTGCACCGAGACGTCGAAGCTGAGCGCGGTGAACTGCGCGGTGCGCGTGCCCGTCCCGCCGCCGACGGCGCGGTGGTGCCAGTGCAGCAGGTTCGTCAGGGCGCCGGAGGGCATCACCACGCCCTTGGGCCGGCCGGTCGAGCCGGACGTGTAGATGACGTACGCCGGGTGCCGGGCGTCCGGTGCGACCAGCGGGTCGGTGTCCGGGTACGTCCCGGGCGCGTCGACGGCCGCGAGGTCGTCGAGCACCACGGCCGGCCGGGCGTCCTCCACCATGTACGCGATCCGGGCGGCCGGGTAGTCCGGGTCGACCGGCAGGTACGCGGCGCCGGTCTTGAGCACCGCGAGGACGGCCACCACCAGCTGTACCGAGCGCGGCAGGCACAGGGCGACGAGCTGCTCCGGCCCCACCCCGCGCCCGATGAGCGCGTGGGCCAGCCGGTTGGCGCGGGCGTTCAGCTCCCGGTAGGTGAGCACGGTGTCCTCGAACACCACCGCCTCGGCCTCCGGGGTGGCCCTGGCCTGCGCCTCGAACAGCGCGGCCGGGCCGGTGCCGGGGTACGGGCACCCGGTGTCGTTGCGCCCGGCCAGCAGTTCGTGCCGCTCCTCGGCGGTGAGGACGTCGATCCGGCTCAGCGGCCGGTCCGGCTCGGCCGCCGCCGCCGCGAGCAGCCGCAGCCAGCGGGCGAGCAGGGCCTCCACCGTGGCCCGGTCGAACAGGTCGGTGGCGTACTCGACGTGGCCGATGATGCCCTCCGGCGCCCCGCCGGTGCCGCCGCGCTCCAGCAGGTGGAAGGAGAGGTCGAACATCGCGGTGGGCGACTGCAACAGCACGAGCTCGGTGGCCAGGCCGGGCAGCTCGAAGGCGGAGCGCGGCGCGTTCTGCAGCGCGAGCAGCACCTGGAACAGCGGCTGACGGGCCGACGACCGGACCGGGTTGAGGGCCTCGACCAGGTGGTCGAACGGCAGCTCCTGATGGGCGTACGCGGCCAGCGCGGTGTCCCGGACGCGGCCGAGCAGCTCGGCGAAGGTCGGGTCCCCGCTCGTGTCGGTGCGCAGCACCAGCGTGTTGACGAAGAACCCGACCAGCTCGTCCAGCGCCTGGTCCGTCCGGCCCGCGATCAGGCTCCCGACCGGGATGTCCTCGCCCGCGCCCAGCTTGCCGAGCAGGGCCGAGAACCCCGCCTGGAGCACCATGAACACGCTCGCGCCGCGCTCACGGCCCAGGCGGACCAGCGCCTCGTGCAGTTCGGCGTCCAGCTCGACGGGGAGGTGTCCGCCCCGGCTGGAGACGGTGGTGGGGCGGGGCCGGTCGGCGGGCAGCCGGATCTGCTCCGGCAGGCCGGCCAGCTGCCCGGTCCAGTAGTCCGCCTGCCGGGCGAACAGGCTCTCCGGGTCGGTGCGGTCCCCGAGCAGCCGGTCGTGCCACAGGGTGTAGTCGGCGTACTGCACCGGCAGGTCCGCCCAGGCCGGTTCCTCGCCGCGCAGCCGCGCCGCGTACGCGGTGGACAGGTCGGCGGACACCAGGCCCAGCGACCAGGCGTCGCCCGCGATGTGGTGGATCACCACCAGCAGCACGTACGCGTCCGCCGCCAGTTCGAACAGCTCGGCGCGCACGGGCGCTTCGGCCGCCAGGTCGAATCCGCGGCCCACGGCCTCGGTCAGGGCCTGGGGCAGGCCCGCCTCGTCGGTCAAGGTGACGGACAGGCGCGGCCGGGCCGTCTCGGCGTCCAGGACCTGCTGGTACGGCACGCCGTCGATCTGGGGGAAGGCCGTGCGCAGGCTCTCGTGGCGGGCGACGACGTCCCCGAGCGCGGCCCGCAGCGCGTCCTGGTCCAGGTCGCCGGTCAGGCGCCAGGCCAGCGGGATGTGGTACATCGCGCTGGCGCCCTCCAGTTGGTCGACGAACCACAGCCGCCGCTGCGCGTACGACAGCGGCACGCGGTCGGGCCGCTCCGCGCGGCCCAGGGCGAGCCGTGCCCGGTCGGCCCCGCCCAGGCCGGCGGCCAGCCCGGCCACCGTCGGGGTCTCGAACAGGCTGCGCAGCTCCAGCTCCACGCCCAGGGTCGCGCGGACGCGGGCCACCAGCCGGGTGGCGAGCAGGGAGTGCCCGCCGAGGGCGAAGAAGTCGTCGTCGGCGCCGACCTGGGACACCCCCAGCACCTCCGCGAACAGTCCGGCGAGGACGTGTTCCTGCGGGGTGTGCGGAGCCCGGCCGGCCGGGGCGCCGGTGGTGTCGGGCTCGGGCAGGGCGCGCCGGTCGAGCTTGCCGTTGCCGGTCAGCGGCAGCGCGTCGAGGGCGACGTACGCGGCCGGCACCATGTGGTCCGGCAGCCGCTCGCGCAGGTGGGCGCGGAGCTCGTCCGGCTCGACGGCCGCCCCGGCCACGGGCACCAGGTAGGCGACCAGCCGGG
The DNA here is from genome assembly GCF_042720685.1 of Kitasatospora sp. NPDC058492. NCBI lineage: Bacteria > Bacillati > Actinomycetota > Actinomycetes > Kitasatosporales > Streptomycetaceae > Kitasatospora > Kitasatospora sp. NPDC058492. The sequence continues at coordinate 22,368 of NZ_JBHXMU010000064.1, read as the reverse complement.
TGTCGTCGGCGCGGTCCTGCCGGGCGATCACCGCGACCTGGCGGATCTGCGGGTGCTGGGCCAGGGCCGCCTCGATCTCGCCGAGCTCGATCCGGAAGCCGCGCACCTTCACCTGGTCGTCCGCCCGGCCCGCGTACTCCAGTACGCCTGCGCGTCGGCGCACGAGGTCGCCGCTGCGGTACATCCGGCTGCCCGCCGGCCCGTACGGGTCTGCGACGAAGCGCCCGGCGGTCAGGCCCGGCCGGTTCAGGTAGCCGCGCGCCAGCCCGGCGCCGGCCACGTACAGCTCGCCGACGACCCCGGGGGGCACCGGCTGGAGGTACGCGTCGAGCACGTGGGCGCGCAGGTCGGGGATCGCGGTGCCGATGACGCTCGCCGGGCCGGCGGAGTGCGCGCCGTCCAGTTCCGCGTAGGTGACGTGCACGGTGGTCTCGGTGATGCCGTACATGTTGACCAGCCGCGGCACACCCGCCGGGTGGCGCTCGAACCAGGGCGCCAGCCGGGCGGGCTCCAGGGCCTCGCCACCGAACACCACTGTACGCAGGGCGAGTTCGCACGGGTGCTCGGCGTCGGCCTGCATCAGCTGGTAGAAGGCGGACGGCGTCTGGTTGAGCACCGTCACCCGCTCCCGGGCGAGGAGCTCCAGGAACCGCTCCGGTGCGCGGGTGACGTCGAACGGCACCACGACCAGTCGGCCGCCGTGCAGCAGCGGCCCCCAGATCTCCCACACCGAGAAGTCGAAGGCGTAGGAGTGGAAGAGCGTCCAGACGTCCTCGGCGGAGAAGTCGAACCAGTGCCGGGTGGCGTCGAACAGCCGCACCACGTTGCGGTGCGGGACCACCACGCCCTTGGGCTTCCCGGTGGACCCGGAGGTGTAGATGACGTAGGCGGCGCTGTCGGGTGCGACGGCGACCGCGGGGTCCGTGTCCGGCAGCCCGTCCAGGTCGGCGGTGTCCAGCAGGAGCCGGTCGACCCCGTCCGCGCCCGGCAGGGCGCCGCTGCGACGGTCCGTCAGGAGCAGCGCGGGCCGGGCGTCGTCGAGCAGGTGGGCGATCCGGGCGGCCGGGTAGTCCGGGTCGACCGGCAGGTACGCGGCGCCGGCCTTGAGCACGGCGAGGACGGCCACCACCAGCTCGGCCGAGCGCGGCAGCGCCAGCGCCACCAGTTGCTCCGGCCCCACACCCCGCTCGATCAGCGCGTGCGCGAGCCGGTTGGCCCGGGCGTTCAGCTCGCCGTACGTCAGCGCGGACTCGCCGCACACCACCGCGACCGCGTCCGGCCGCTCCCGCGCCTGGGCCTCGAACAGCGCGGACAGCCCGGTGGTCTCGGCCGTCGTCGCGGGGACCGGTCCCGCCGGCAGCAGTGCGTGCCGCTCCTCGGCGGAGAGCAGGTCGAGCCGGCTGAGCCGTCGCCGGGGGTCGGCGACCGCCGCCGTGAGCAGGCGCACCCAGCGCGCGATCACCGTCTCGACGGTCGCCCGGTCGTACAGGTCGCAGGCGTACTCGACGAATCCGTCGATCCCCTCGGGGGCGCCGTCCTCGGAATGCCGTTCGGACATCGAGAAGATCAGGTCGAGCTTGGAGGTGGTCGTGGTCAGTTTGACCTCGCCGGTCTCCAGCCCGGGCGGGGCGAAGTCGGCCCTCGGGGCGTTCTGGAGCACCAGCATGACCTGGAACAGCGGGTGGTGGGACAGCGACCGGGCCGGGTTGAGGGCCTCGACCAGGTACTCGAACGGCAGCTCCTGGTGGGCGTAGCCGGCCAGCGCGGTGTCCCGGACCCGGCCGAGCAGCTCGGCGAAGGTCGGGTCCCCGCTCGTGTCGGTGCGCAGCACCAGCGTGTTGACGAAGAACCCGACCAGCTCGTCCAGCGCCTGGTCCGTCCGGCCCGCGATCAGACTGCCGACCGGGATGTCCTCTCCCGCACCCAGCTTGCTCAGCAGGGCCGAGAGCCCTGCCTGGAGCACCATGAAGAGGCTGGTGCCGTGCGCGCGGGCGAGCTCGCGCAGGCCCTGGTGCAGCTGCGCGTCCAGTCCGGTGCGCACGAAGTCGCCCCGGTGCGAGGCCAGCGCGGGGCGGGGCCGGTCGGTGGGCAGCTGGAGCTGCTCCGGCAGGCCGGCCAGCTGCCCGGTCCAGTAGTCCGCCTGCCGGGCGAACAGGCTGTCCCGGTCGGCGGCGTCGCCCAGCAGCTCGTGCTGCCACAGCGTGTAGTCGGCGTACTGGACGGCCAGCGCCTCCCAGGACGGCTCCTCGCCCCGGCGGCGCGCCGCGTAGGCGGCGGTCAGGTTCTGCGCCAGCGGGCCGAGCGACCAGCCGTCGCCCGCGATGTGGTGGACCACCAGCAGCAGGACGTGCTCGTCCGGCGCCAGTTCGAACAGTTCGGTGTGCAGCGGCAGGTCCGTGCCCAGGTCGAACCGGCAGGCCAGCGCCGTGGCCAGGGCCGCGTCCAGCTCCGCTTCGGTGGTGCGGCGCAGGTGCAGCCGGGGGCGGGCCGCCACGACGTCCAGCACCTGCTGGTGCGGCACGCCGTCCACGGCCGGGAAGAGCGTGCGCAGGCTCTCGTGCCGGGCCACCACGTCCGCCAGCGCCGCCGTGAGCGCCTCGCGGTCGAGCGGTCCGGTCAGCCGCCAGGCCAGCGGGATGTTGTAGTTGGCGCTGGCGCCCTCCAGCTGGTGCAGGAACCACAGCCGGCGCTGGGCGAACGACAGCGGGGTCTTCTCCGGGCGCGGGTAGGGCGCCAGGGCCAGCTGGGCGCGGCGGGCGCCGGCGAGGGCGGCGGCCAGCGCGGCCGGGGTCGGGGACTCGAACAGGGTGCGTAGCTCCAGCTCGACCCCGAGGGTCGCGCGGACCCGGGCGGCCAGCCGGGTGGCGAGCAGCGAGTGCCCGCCGAGGTCGAAGAAGCTGTCCTCGACGCCGGCCTCGGCCACCCCGAGGACCTCGGCGAACAGCTCGCAGAGGATCTGCTCCTGCGGGGTGCGCGGCGCGCGGCCGGCTCCCGTTCCCGACGAGACGAGTTCCGGTGCGGGCAGCGCCCGGCGGTCGAGTTTCCCGTTGGTGGTCAGCGGCAGCGCGTCCAGCTCGACGAACGCCGAGGGCACCATGTACTCGGGCAGCCGCTCGCGCAGGTACGCGCGCAGCTCGGCCGAGCGCGGGGCCGCGTCGGCCGCGGGCACCAGGTACCCGACCAGCCGGGTGTCGTCGGCGCGGTCCTGCCGGGCGAGGACGGCGGCCTGGGCGACGCCGGGGTGTGCGGCCAGCGCCGCCTCGATCTCGCCGAGCTCGATCCGGAAGCCGCGGACCTTCACCTGCTGGTCGGCCCGGCCGACGAAGCTCAGGCTTCCGTCCGTGGCCCTGCGCACCACGTCGCCGCTGCGGTACATCCGGCTGCCCGCCGGCCCGTACGGGTCGGCGACGAAGCGCCCGGCGGTCAGGCCGGGCCGGTTCAGGTAGCCGCGCGCCAGACCGGCGCCCGCCACGTACAGCTCGCCGGCCACGCCCGGGGCCACCGGCCGCAGGTGGGGGTCCAGCACGTAGGCGCGCAGGTCGGGGATGGCGACGCCGACCACGCTGGCCGCCCCCGCGGTCGCGGCCGAGCGGTCGAGCGCGGCGTAAGTGACGTGCACGGTGGTCTCGGTGATGCCGTACATGTTGACCAGCCGCGGCGCGTCGTCCGGGTGCCGTTCGTACCAGGCCGCCAGGCGGGCGGGCTCCAGGGCCTCGCCGCCGAACACCACCGTGCGCAGGGCGAGTTCGCGCGGGTGCTCGGCGTCGGCCTGCATCAGCTGGTAGAAGGCGGACGGCGTCTGGTTGAGCACCGTCACCCGCTCGCGGGCGAGGAGCTCCAGGAACCGGCCGGGCGAGCGGCTGGTCTCGTGGTCCACGACCACCAGCCGGCCGCCGTACAGCAGCGGGCCCCACAGTTCCCAGACCGAGAAGTCGAAGGCGTAGGAGTGGAAGAGCGTCCAGACGTCCTCGGCGGAGAAGTCGAACAGCGCCCGCGTGGTGCCGAACAGCCGCACCACGTTGCGGTGCGGGACCACCACGCCCTTGGGCTTCCCGGTGGAGCCCGAGGTGTAGATGACGTACGCCGGGTGACCGGGATCGACGGCGACGGCGGGGTCCGTGTCCGGCAGGCCGTCCAGGTCGGCGGTGTCCAGCAGGAGCCGGTCCACGGACTCCGCGCCGGGCAGGTCGCCGATCTGACGAGTCGTCAGCAGCAGTGCGGGGCGCGCATCCTGGAGCAGGTAGGAGATCCGGGCCGCCGGGTACTGCGGGTCCACCGGCAGGTACGCGGCGCCGGCCTTGAGGACGGCCAGGACGGCGACCACCAGCTCGGCCGAGCGCGGCAGCGCCAGGGCGACGAGCTGCTCCGGCCCCACGCCCCGGCCGATCAGCGCGTGCGCGAGCCGGTTGGCCCGGGCGTTCAGCTCGCCGTACGTCAGCGCGGCCTCGCCGCACACCACCGCGACCGCCGCCGGGTCGGCCCGTACCCGCTCCTCGACGAGCGCGGTGATGGTGCTCTGCGGAGTGTCGTCCTCGGCACCCGCCGCGGACGGCAGCAGTTCGCGCAGCTCGTCCGGCGACAGCACGTCGATCCGGCCGATCCGGCGGCCCGGGTCGGCGGCCACGGCCCGCAGCAGGCGCAGCCAGCGCTCGACGAGGTCCGCCGCGGTGGCCGTGTCGAAGAGGTCGGTGCTGTACTCCAGCACGCCCGACAGGCCGTCCTCGCCGGGCTGTTCGGTCAGGATGAAGGTCAGGTCGCACTTGGCCGTACCGGTGTGCACCAGATCGGTCGTCACCCGCAGCCCCGGCAGGTCGAAGGTGCCTGTGGGCGCGTTCTGCAGGGCGAGCATGGTCTGGAAGAGCGGGTGGTGGGCGAGCGACCTGGTCGGGTTCACCGCCTCCACCAGCTGCTCGAACGGCAGGTCCTGGTGGGCGTACGCGGCCAGCGCGCCGGCCCGGACCCGGCCCAGCAGTTCGGTGAAGGTCGGGTCGCCGGTCAGGTCGGTGCGCAGCACCAGCGTGTTGACGAAGAAGCCGACCAGCTCGTCCACGGCCTCGTCGGTGCGCCCGGCGATCGGCGTGCCGATCGGTACGTCGGTGCCGGCGCCGAGCTTGCCGAGCAGGGCGGCCAGCCCGGCCTGGAGCACCATGAACAGGCTGGCGCCGCCGCCCCGGGCGAGCTCGCGCAGGCCCTGGTGCAGTTCGGCGTCGAGCCGGACCGGCAGTTGCGCTCCCCGGAAGGACATCGCGGCCGGCCTGGGCCGGTCGAAGGGCAGCTCGGTCTGTTCCGGCAGCCCCGCGAGCCGCTGCGACCAGGAGGCGAGCTGCCGGCTCTGGAGGCTGTCCGGGTCGCTCTCCGCGCCGAGCAGCTCCCGCTGCCACAGGGTGTAGTCGGCGTACTGGACGGGCAGTCGGGCCCACTCGGGCTTCCCGCCCGCCGCCCGTGCGGCGTACGCGGCGGTCAGGTCCCGCGCCAGCGGGCCCATCGACCAGCCGTCGCCCGCGATGTGGTGCACCACCAGCAGCAGCGCGTGCTCGTCCGCGCCCAGCTCGAACAGCTCGGTGCGCAGCGGGGGCTGGGCCGCCAGGTCGAAGCCGTGCCGGGCCGCCTCCGCCAGCCGCTGCGGCAGGTCGCCCGCGGCGACCGCGGTGACGCGCAGCCGGGGCCGGGCGGCGTCGGGGTCCAGCACCCGCTGGCACGGCTCGCCGTCGACCACCGGGAAGACGGTGCGCAGGCTCTCGTGCCGCTCGACGACGTCGGCCAGTGCGGCTTCCAGGGCCCGCCGGTCGAGGTGCCCGGACAGGCGCAGGGCCAGCGGCACGTTGTAGGTGGCGCCGGGCCCCTCCATGCTGTGCAGGAACCACAGTCGGCGCTGCGCGAAGGACAGCGGCACCGTGGCGGGCCGCTCGCGTCGTGACAGCGCGGGCCGCGCCCGGCCGGCCCGGTCCACGGCCGCCGCCAGGCCCGCGACGGTCGGCGCGTCGAACAGGTCGGCCAGGGCCAGCTCCACGCCGAGCACCGAGCGGGCCCGGGCGATCAGCCGGGTGGCCAGCAGCGAGTGCCCGCCGAGGTCGAAGAAGCTGTCGTCCGCCCCGACCCCGGACACGCCGAGGACGTCGGCGAAGAGGCCGGCGAGCACCTGCTCGGCCGCGCTGCGCGGGGCCCGTCCGGCGGTGACCGGCGCCGGGCCGGGGGCCGGGAGCGCCTGGCGGTCGAGCTTGCCGGTGGGCGTCAGCGGGAGCCCGTCCAGCAGCACGAACGCGCCGGGCACCAGGTGCTCCGGCAGCCGTTCGCGCAGGTGGGCGCGGAGCCCGTCCGGCTCGACCCGCTCCCCGGCGGTCGGGACGACGTAGGCGACCAGCCGGGGCTCGTCGTCGGTCCGGGCCACCACGGCGCTCCGCGCGACCCGGGGGTGGGTGGCGAGCGCGGCCTCGATCTCGCCCGGCTCGATCCGGAAGCCCCGGATCTTCACCTGGTCGTCCGCCCGACCGAGGAACTCCAGGTGGGCGTCCGCGCCCCACCGCACCCGGTCGCCGGTGCGGTACATGCGGGCGCCGGCCGGTCCGTACGGGTCGGCGACGAACCGCCCGGCGGTCAGGCCGGGCCGGTCGAGGTAGCCGCGGGCGAGGCCCGCACCGGCGATGTACAGCTCGCCCGGCACCCCGGCGGGCACCGGCCGCAGCGCGGTGTCCAGCACGTACAGCCGGGCGCCCGCGACGGGGCGACCGATCACCGGGCGCGGGCTCGACGCCGCCGGCGCGACGGCCGCGTCGACGGTGCACTCGGACGGCCCGTAGAAGTTGAAGCAGGCCACGCCGTCGGCGTCCCGCAGCTGCGCCCACAGCTGGTCGGGGACGGCCTCGCCGCCCGCCACGAGCACCGCCGGGCGGTGTTCCGCGTTGCCCAGCAGGCCGTGCGAGAGCAGGAGGTGCAGGTAGGACGGGGTGGCGTTGACGAAGTCGATCCGGTGCCGCACGGCGTAGTCGACGAAGGCGTCCGGGTCCGCCCAGGTGTCCAGGCCGGGGATGTGCAGCTGGTGTCCGGCGAAGAGGCCGAAGAGCTGGTCCCAGGAGGCGTCGAACGCCGCCGAGGTGGTCAGGGCCACCCGGGCACCGTCCCCGAGCAGCGGCTGGAACAGCTCCCGCCACTGGTGGACGAAGAGGTGCGCCAGGGCGCCGTGTGTCGACGCCACGCCCTTGGGCCGCCCGGTGGAGCCGGAGGTGTAGACGAGCTGGGCGGGGTGGCGCGGGTCGACGGCCACCGCGGGTTCCGCCGCCGGGCCGTCGGCGAGCCGGGCGGCGGTGGCCGGGTCGTCGAGCACCAGCCGCTCGGCGGGGCCGGATCCGGGCAGCCGGCCGGCGGTGCGGGCGTCGGTCACCAGCAGCACCGGCCGGGCGTCGTCGAGCAGGTACGCGATCCGGGCGGCCGGGTGCTCGGGATCCACCGGGAGGTAGGCCGCCCCGGTCTTCAGCACGGCCAGGATCGCCACCACCAGCGCGGCCGAGCGCGGCAGGGCCAGCGCCACCGACCGCTCGGGCCCGGCGCCCCGGGCGATCAGGGCGTGCGCCAGGCGGTTGGCGCGGGCGTCGAGTTCGGCGTACGTCAGCGTTTCCTCGCCGGAGACCACCGCGACGGCGCCCGGCGTCTCGCGCACCCGGGCCCGGAAGTGCTCGGGCAGCAGGGCCGCGGGGGCTTCCGTCGTGATGCCGGTGTCGGAACCGGAACCATTGCCGGTGCCGAGGGCCAGCAGTTCGCGCTGCTCGTCGGCCCCGATCAGGCCGATGCGGCCGAGCGGCTGCTGCGGGTCGCAGTCCGCGAGGGTGTCCAGCAGGGCGAGCAACCGCCGCTGGTGGGCGATGAGTTCGGCCTCCGTGCACATCTGCGCGTAGGCCCCGAGCTCGATCCTCGGACCGTACTCGTCGCGCCCGCCCACGGCCCAGACCGCCAAGTCGTCGGCGGAGGTACCCAGGGGCGCGTACACCGTGGCAGGCCGCCCGGCGAAGCTCGGTTCGGAGTCGAAGGACATGATGTTGACGACCAGTGGGAACGCCGTCTCGATCGTGCCGGCCTGCCCGAGGTCCCGGAGCAGGTCCTCGCTGCGGTACCGCTGGTGCGCCAGCGCGGCGGCGACTTCCCGGTCCACCTGCTCGACCAGTTCCGACCAGGGCAGGTCCGGCCGCACCGACAGGCGCAGTGGCACGAGGTTCGACACCGCGCCGGGCGTCGCCGCCAGCACCGGGTCGCCCACCCGGCCGGTGACGGGGAGGCCGAGCAGCACGTCCCGGGCCCCGGTGAGCCGGTGCGCGTAGAGCGCCGTCGCCGCGAGCACGACGCGGGACCAGCGGACGCCCGTCCGCTGTGCCGCGTCGCGCAGCGCCTCGGGGCGCAGCGGTCCGGCCGGCGGGGTGCGCCGGAACGGGGCGGACGGGCCGCCCGGCCGGCGCTCCGACAGCCGGGTCGGCGCCGGCCGGTCGGCGAACCGTCCGGTCCAGTAGGCACGGTCGGCGAGGTACTGCTCCGAGTCGCGGTAGGCCTCGTCGCTGGCGACCAGGTCGCCCAGCGAGCCGAACGGGGACGGCGGCACCTGCCGCCCCTCGGCGAGCGCCGTGTACACCTGCGCCACCCGCCGGCCCACGACGGCGTACCCGAACCCGTCCATCACCAGGTGGTGGTAGCTCTGGTAGAAGACGCACCGGTCCGGCGCCAGCGTGATCAGCGCGTAGCGGAACAGCGGGTCACGGGCGAGGTCCAGCGGCCGGCGCCGGTCCCGGTCCATCCACTCCCGGGCCGCCGCGAGCGGCGCGGCCTCCCCACTGACGTCGACCTGCGCGGGCTGCCACCGCGTGTGCGTGTGGACGACCTGGTGCGGGCCCTCGGCGCCGTCGACGAAGCGCACGTGCAGGGCGTCGACCTCGTCGACGACGCGGCGCAGCGCGGTCGCGAACAGGTCCGGGTCGACCGGGCCGTGGATCTCCAGGTAATCGCCGATGCGGTAGGCCGGAATCGCCGTGCGGGCCCGTTGTTCGGCCAGCCAGATCTCGCGCTGGGCCGCTGTCAGGGGAAGGGTGTCGCCGTCGCGACGGGACATGGGGGTACCTCCAGGAATGTGGGCAGGCGTGAGGGCGCGCCGGGGCGGGCCGGGGCGCGCCGACCGCGGTGGCGTCACGCGGTCGGCGGGCGGGTGGCGGGTGGCGGGGCTGCTGCGGTCAGGCGGCGAGTTCGCCGGCCTGGAGCTGCCACAGGGATGCGTAGAGTCCGCGCCGGGCGAGGAGTTCGTCGTGGGTGCCCTGCTCGGCCACGACGCCGCCCTTGTCCATGACGTAGATCCGGTCGGCGTGGCGGACGGTGGAGAGCCGGTGAGCGATGATGACCATCGTCCGGTCGACCGCGAAGCCGCGGAGCGTGCGCTGGATGGCGGCCTCGGTCTCGTTGTCCACGGCGGAGGTGGCCTCGTCGAGGATCACGACCGGCGTGTCCTTGAGGATCGCGCGGGCCAGGGCGATCCGCTGCCGCTGGCCGCCCGAGAGCGCGGCGCCGCGTTCGCCGATCACCGTGTCGTAGCCGTCCGGCAGCGTCGCGATGAAGGTGTGCGCCTCGGCCGTCGCGGCCGCTTCGACGACGGCCTCGTCCGAGGCGGCGAAGCTGCCGTAGCGGATGTTGTCGGCGATGCTGCCGTCGAAGAGGAACGGGTCCTGGGCGACGAACCCGATGGCGTCGCGCAGGTCGCGGCGCGGCACCTCGGACACGTCCCGCCCGTCGAGCAGCACGGCGCCGGACTCCGCGTCCTGGAAGCGCATCAGCAGCTTGGCGATGGTCGTCTTGCCGGAGCCGGTGGCACCGACGAGGGCGGTGACCTGCCCGGCGGGGATGGTCAGCGAGAGGTCCTCCAGCGCCGGCGGCCGGCCCGGGTAGGCGAAGGTCACACCGTCGAGGACGATCTCGCCCTTCACCGTCTCGACGTCGAGCGGCCCGCCGGTCCCCTCGGCCTCCACCGGCAGGGCCCGCAGCCGCTGGACCCGGTCGTAGGCGGCCAGGGTGCGCTGGTACTGGTCGACGATGCCGCCGAGCCGGCTCATCCGGAACAGCACCATCTGGGGCAGCCCGATCAGCGGGCTGAACACCTCGAAGCGCAGCGTGCCGTTGAGCACCGCGCGGCCGCCGACCAGCAGGGTGCCGGCCATCGAGGCGGTCGTGCAGGCCCGGACGGTCTCGGCGTGGCGGATCGTGCTCCGGTCGGTCTGGTGCCGGCTGTCCTGGGCGACCGCGCTCAACCCGTCGATGCGTTCGGCCTCGTAGTCCTCGGTGCAGAAGCTCTTGACCGTGGCACCGGCCTCCAGCGTGTTGACCAGCTGGCTGTGCAACCTGGCCCGGTGCTCACCGGAGACGGCGTAGTCGCCCGCGACCTTCTCCTGGTAGCGGAAGGAGAGCCAGGCGATGACCGGGATGGGCAGGAACGCGATCCAGGCGATCTGCGGCGCCATCAGCAGGAACACCGGCACCAGGACGGCCAGACTGGTGCCCAGGTGCAGCACGTCGTTGGCCGAGGTCGCGAAGAACGCGCCCAGCTGACCGACGTCCTCGGTGAGCACACCGGCCACCCGGCTGGTCCGCTCGCCCTCCAGGTGCCGCAGTTCGAGGTGCTGCACGTGGGCGTACGTCCGGCTGCGCCAGTCGTGCTCGATGTCCTGGCCGAGCGCGCGCCACTGGAGGTTCGACGCGTACGACAGGCCCGCCACGGCGGCGCAGGCGGCCGCCACCAGCCCGGCCAGACCCCAGAGTTGGGCGGACGCGGTGGCCAGGCCGAGGCTGACCAGCGGCGCGGCCTCGCCCTTGATGAGCACCAGTCCCGTCCAGCCGAGGAAAGTGCCCAGCGCCATCTCCGCGACCTGGCAGGCCACCGACAGCGCGCAGGCGCGGCGCAGCCGTCGGCGGTGCGGTCCGACGATCTCCAGCAGGGGGTGGCGTTCGGCTCCGGCCCCGGACAGCTCCCGGGTCGTGTCGACCGTCCGGCGCCAGGCCTTCCGGGCGACGGCCGCGGTTGCCGCCGCCACACCGCCCAGCGCGACCAGCTGCCTGCTCAGCGCCGACCCGCGGATCAGCGCGACGGCGGCCGCCACGCCGCCCCCGACGGCGAGCACGGGGCGCACGACGACGCCGCGGTCCACCCGCGGAGCCGGTTGGGCGCCGGGCCGGTCGGGCGCCCGGTGTCCCGCGCCGGCCGGGCCCTGCGCGACCAGGGTGACGGCTCTGCGGACGATCCGGTCGACGTCCGTGGCGCTCACCCGTGCGTCGTGCCGGACGAGGACCCCGCCGGTGACCGGGCTGGCCTGCGCCTCGCTGATCCCGGGGACGCGCCGCAGGGCCGCGGCGAGGACTTCGGCCGTCCGGGGCCGCCCGAGGACCAGCTTGACGTCCCAGCGCTGCCGGCCCGGAATGACCGAGCGCGGGCGCACGTCCGCGTCCACGTCCACGGAGCGGTATCCGGCTGCGGCACCCAGCAGAGAGGGCATGTGTACGATCACCTGTTTGCGGAGGTCGCGAGAAAGACCGTCACGGGCACGGCGGAATCGCTGCGACGAGGCGGGAATTCTTGAGGGGGAATTGCTGCTACCGACGGGCCCGCAGCCGACCGCCGCGCGGGAGCCTCATTCCGATATCCATCCATCCATCGGGAAGGTGCGCTCACACGGCGGCCGGGGTCGCCGGGCAGACCGTCAGTGCACCTTGCCGGCGCCGGCGCCCACGCGGATCTTCGGGCTCCTCGCCTCGGCTTCGGCCCGGGCGGCGGCCTCGTCCTTCCCGCTGCTCGGGGCGGCGTCCTCGGCGGCGCGCCGGCCGTCACCCGAGGGCGATGCGCCGTCGCCGGCGGAGACCTGCGCCGCCACCACCTCGGCGGCCACCTCGGCCGCGAGGTCGTGGATGTTCTCTCCGGCCTCGTGGGCCGCCTTCTTCACCTCAAGGACGAGGCCGACGGACGTCTTGACGACGCCTCGCACCAGCGGCTTGAGGAGACGCTTGGCCAGTGGCGCGACGATGAGGCCGACCAGGAAGGGCGGTACTAGGGGCGGCATGATGCTCCATCCTCTCTACGCGGACGTATGACAGGGACCCCGGGCAACTGCGGACGCACCGGAGCACCGCACGACTAGGCGGACGGAAGCACCCGACTGCGGAATTCGACGTTCCCCGCCGGATTTCCCGCCGGGATGAATTCCGCACTCGATGGATCAACCGCCCGCTCTGGCTTCACCGTAGTCGAGCCGGGCCCGTCGAAGCCAAACCTTCTCATCCGGTTTCACTCGTGCGAGCGTTCTCGGCCCGTTTTTGTAGCTCGGATTAACGAACAAATACCCACCCGACAATCCACTTATATTCTTTTTCACTCATCGGGCCTGCCGAGTTCACGTGCCACCCGCCGCCGGAGGGCGGGAAACGGCAGCCCGCCGCCGCCCAGGACCGCCTCGTGGAAGGCCCGCACCTCGAACCCGCCGCCCGGGCCGGCCTCGGCCCGGACCCCGGGGCTGGCCTCGGCCCCCTCCCGCAGCCGGGCGAACTCCAGATACCCCGCACGGTAGGACAGCGCCTGCCCGGGCAGGTCCGTCGAGTACCGCAGCAGGTCCGAGGCGATCTGGGCGTCCGCCTCGGTGGAGTTGGCGCGCATGAAGTCCCGCGCCTGCTCCAGTCCCATGGTGCCGAGGTTGAGCCCGGTGTCGACGACCAGGCGCTGCGCGGTGAACCGCTCCTGCGCGAGGCGCCCGTACGCGTCCCACGGGTCGTCGTAGAGGCCCATCTCCCAGCCCAGACCGGCCGCGTACTCGGCCCAGCCCTCGTTGAACGCGCCGAACCCGGCCACTTCACGGCGCAGCCGGGGCAACGACCGGTTCTCCGCCTGGCGGGCCAGGTGGAAGTGGTGGCCCGGAGCCAGCTCGTGGTAGATCAGCGAGGCCGCGCCCAGCAGCGACCGCCCTTCCAGCCCCGCGCCGTTGTAGCGGTAGCGCCCGACCGGGTCCGCCGCCGTGGGCTGCTGGTAGTACCCGAACGTCAGCCCCGCCTCCAGCGCCGGATCCAGCCGGGCCAGCCCGTACGGGGCGCCCGGCAGCGCGGCGAACCACCGCGGCAGCAGCGGCGCCAGCCGGTCGAGGTACCGGCGGTAGCGGGCCTCGACCTCCTCCGGCGTGCGGGCGTACAGCCGGGGCTCGCTCCGCAGCCGCTCGTGGAACTCCTCCTCGGGGCCCGGGAATCCGAGGGCGGTACGGACCTCCCGCATCCGCTCGGCCAGTTCTCGGCACTGCTCGCGGCCGAGCTCGTGCAGCCGCTCGGGCGGCGTCCCACCGCCCGTGTGCGTCCGGACGAACTCCCGGTACGCCTCCTCACCGCCCTCGTACCGCGCCCAGCCCACGGCCTGCGGCGCCTCGCGCAGCTGGTCCGGACCGTCGACGGCGGCGAGCAGGCCGTCGAAGGCCGGCAGCAACTCGGCTTCCACCAGCCGCCGCACGCCGTCTCGGACCCGCCCGCGCTCGGCGGGGCCCAGCCCACCGAGCCGGCCCTCGTCCACCTCGACGCGCTCCGCCACCGACGCCCGCAGGCCCGCGAGGGTGGCGCGCACCCCGGGCAGGGCGGGTGCCGGCACCCGGAAGCCGCGCACGGCCTGCCCCGCCACCTTGTCGCCGATCGAGCCGACCACCCGGGCCAGCTCACGCACCAGCACCAAGTACCGCTCGGCGTCCGGAGGTTGGTCGAAGCGGTGGGGCCGCAGGACGGCATCGACGTACTGCGACAACGGGAACAGCCGGTACGGCGTGACGGCGGGCGTCAGCCAGTAGCAGCGGTGGGCCCGCAGCTCCTGCTCGGCCGACCCGACGAGGAAGGCGGCCGTATCGGCATCGGCGCCGCAGAGCTCCGCGCCGTCGAGCGCCCGGACCCCCTCCACCACCACCCCGACCCGCTCCACGACACCCGCGGCGAACCGCGCCCGCTCCTCGGCCTCGGCCGGCGACACCCCCGGCAGCGACTCGACCGGGAGCCCCTGCCGGGCCCGCAGCAGCGGGTCACGCTCCAACAGGAACTCCCAGTAGCGGTCCGCCAGCCGACCGATCTCCCGGCCCGGTTCATTCGTCGTCATCCGGCCATCCTGCCGAGGACGCGCCGCCCGGCCACCCCGGTCCGCGCACAACCGGCCACGGCGCCCCCCGAACGGGTGAACCGGATCGACCCCCGCCACCCGTGCCCCCTTCCGCCCGCCAAGGCGGCACACGGCCAAGACCTTTCGAACAGGCTTGCCGTACAGGTGAGTTGACTCGCCAGCGCCAGCACTCGGTGGCACCATGACGCCATGCCCCGTCGCCCCCTGCCGGTCCCGCTGGCGGCTGCCCTGACCACCGCGGCCGTCACGGCCGGCGCACTCACCGGCTGCGGCAGCGTCGCCCCCTCCTCCACGACCGGTCCCCTCGTGGACCGCGGGACCGTACGGATCGCGGCCGCCAGCGAGACACCCAGCTTCAACCCGTACACGGCCTTCGGCGCCGGCCCGGCCCGCTACGCCTACGACTCGCTGGTCAACGTCTCCGCCGACGCCACCCTGGTCTCCGGCCTGGCCTCCTCCTGGGAGGCCACCACCACCACGGCCGCCTTCACCCTCCGCCCGGGAACCACCTGCTCCGACGGCACCCCCCTCACCGCCACGGCCGTCGCCCGCGCACTCACCTACGCCGCCGACCCGGCCCACCAGCTCGCCGGTGCCCAGACCGTCCTGCCCACCGTCCCGTTCACCGCGAGCGCCGACGACTCGACCGGCACCGTGACGGCGACCACCACCGCCCCCTTCCCGTTCCTCACCCGCACACTCGGACTGCTGCCGATCGTCTGCCCCGCCGGCCTCGACCGGCCCCAGTCACTCGACCGCTCCACCCGGGGCACCGGACCGTACGTGCTGACCCACTACACCCCGGGCGGACCGTACGAGTTCACCGTGCGCGAGGGCTACACCTGGGGGCCCGCCGGAGCCACCACCGCGGAACCCGGCCTCCCCGCCCGCATCGTCATCTCCGTGCTGCCCCAGGCCTCCACCGCCGCCAACCTGCTGCTCACCGGCGGCATCGACATCGCGAGCGTCAACGGACCCGACCGCGCCCGGCTCACCGACCACGGCCTGGCCACCGCCGACGTGGCCACCATCATCGGGCTGACCTTCTTCAACCAGCGCCCCGGCCGCCCCCTCGCCGACCCGGCCCTGCGCCGGGCCCTGGTCTCCGCCCTCGACCGCCAAGGGCTCGCCAACGTCGCCGTCGGCGGCACCGGCACACCCGCCACCGACTTCGGCGCCCAAGGCGCCGTCTGCCACGCCGACCTCGCCGCCGCCAACCTGCCCGCACAGGACGCCACCGAGGCGCTGCGCGCCGCCGGCTGGACCCGCGCCGCCGACGCCCGACTGACGAAGAACGGCCGACCGCTCCGGCTACGCCTGATCACCAGCCCCGACCTCGGCCCGACGCTGGCACCCGTCGCCGAGCTGATGGCCCGCTCCTGGACGGCCCTGGGCGCGGACGTCAAGCTGGTCACCGAGAGCCTGCCCGCCCTCGTCAACGCCATGTACCAGACCGGCGACTTCGACGTCGTCGTCGGCACCTCCCCCGGCTTCGCCCTGCCCGTCGGCTTCATCCCGTTCTTCTCCGGCCCGCCCCCCGCCCAGGGCCTCAACTTCGCGGGCGTGGCCAATCCCGCATACGACGCCCTGGTCGCCCAGGCCCTTCGGGAGCCGGACACCGCGGGCTGCGCCACCTGGAACCGGGCCGCCGCCGCGCTCTTCCGCTCCGCCGACGCCCTGCCGATCGCCGACGGCCGCAGCACCGTGTACGGGCGCAGCACCACCTTCGCCACGACCTTCGGCGGCCAGGTCATCCCCACCAGCATCCGCCTGCACCGATGACCGGGGGATCCCGCGTGACCGCACTCCGTCGTTCGCCGCCTCTGCCGCGTCTGCCACGTCTGCCGTGGAAGCTCATGCCCCGTCTCCTGCGGCACCCGTGGACGGTGTTCCTCGGCCGGCGCACCGCCCGGTTGCTCCTCTCACTCGGGGTCGTGCTCACCGCCTCGTTCGCGATGATCCGCCTGGTGCCCGGAGACCCGGTCCGCGCGGCGCTCGGCGTCGACGCCTCCCCCGCCCTCGTGGCCGCACGCCGGCATCAACTCGGGCTCGACGAACCCTTCCTGGCCCAGTACCGGCACTATGTCGACGGCCTCGTGCACGGCGACCTCGGCACCTCGCTGGTCACCTCGACACCGGTCGCGGAGCTCGTCCGCACCCGGCTGCCGGCCACCCTCGAAATCGCCGGCCTGGCCTTCCTCGTCACCCTCGCCGTCGCCCTGCCCTGCGGCCTGCTCGCCGCCGTCCGCACCCGGGACGGCCGGCACCCGCGCAGCGAGCTGGCGTTCACGACGCTCACCGCCGGCCTGGCCGGGATCCCCGACTTCGTCCTGGCCGCCGGGCTCACCGCGCTACTGGCCGTCGGCCTCCAACTGCTGCCGGTGGCCGGCACGGCGGGCGCCGGATCCTTCGTCCTGCCGGTCCTCGCGCTCTCCGTGGCGCCCACCGCCGTCCTGGTGCGCATCGTCCGGGTGGAGGCGCTGAAAGTGCTGTCCGAGGACTACCTGCGCACCGCCCGCGGAAAGCGGCTGTCACCGCTACGCCGCTACCTGCGGCACGCGGCGCCGAACATGGCCACCGCCGCACTCACCGTCGCCGGAGGCCTGCTGCCCGCCCTGATCGCCGGCACCGTGCTGGTGGAGAAGGTCTTCGCCTGGCCGGGCATCGGTTCGGCCCTGGCGCAGTCCGTGAGCTCGCAGGACTACCCGGTGATCCAGGCGATGGTGCTGATCCTGGGCACGACCGTCCTGCTCGCCGCGCTCCTGGTCGACATGCTGCTGGCGCTGCTCGACCCGCGCTCGACGATCCGGGAGAGCTGAGGTGCCGATGCCCCTTCCCACCAGGTACCTCCGCTCGTCCATGGCCTGGGCCACCACCGCCATGCTGGCCTCGCTGATCGTGCTCGCCCTGGCCGGCCCGCTCCTCTGGGGCGCGGCGGCAGACCTCCCCGACCCCTCGGCGGTGCTGCAAGGCCCCTCCACCGCCCACCCCTTCGGCACCGACAACCTCGGACGGGACCTGCTCGCCCGGGTCCTCACCGCCACCCGGCCCTCCCTGCTGCTCGCACTGGCCGCGACCGCGATCGGCGCGAGCACCGGCATCCTCCTCGGCGCGTCCACCGCCGTCGTCGGCCCCCGCGCCCGCCGCCTGCTCGCGGCAGTGATCAACCTCCTGCTCGCCTTCCCCGCACTCCTGGTCGCGCTCTTCCTCGCGGTCGTGTTCGGCGCGGGCGCGGCCGGGGCGATGCTCGCCCTCGCCGTCGCCGGTGTACCCGGCTTCGCCCGGCTCGCCCAGACCCTCGCCGCCGCCGTCGCGGGCACCGACCACCTGGCCTCGGCCCGGGTCCTCGGCCTGCGCCGGCACCGGCTGCTGTGGCGGCACGTCCTGCCCAACATCGCCGAACCGCTGCTGCTGAGCGCGACCACGGCGGCGGGCACCTCCCTGGTCGCGCTCTCCGGGCTGAGCTTCCTCGGCCTGGGCGTCCAACCGCCCGGCTACGACTGGGGGCAACTGCTCAACCAGGGGCTCGACCGGATCTACGCACAGCCGCTGCCCGCCCTCGCCCCCGGCCTGGCCATCCTCTACGCGGCGGTGACGTTCCAACTGCTCGGCGAGGTCCTGGCAGGAGGCGCCGCCCGGCGCAGCCCGGCGGGCCGTACGGACCGTACGCCCCAGCCTACGATCGCGCCGAACGGGCCCGCCGAGGACGGTCTCGTGCTCCAGGTCGAGGACCTGAGCGTCGAACTCCCCACCCCCGACGGCGTGATCCGGCCCGTCCGCGGCGTGAGCCTCTCCCTGCGGCCGGGCGAGATCGTCGGACTCGTCGGCGAGTCCGGCTCCGGCAAGTCGCTCACCGCGCTCGCGATCGCCGACCTGCTCCCCGAGCACGCCCGGGTCTCCCACCGCACCCTCCGGCTGCTCGGCGCCGACCTGGACGCCATGACGCCGAAGCAGCGCGACCAGCACCTCGCGACCGGCCTGGCCATGGTCTTCCAGAACCCGGCCACGGCACTCAACCCGTCACTCCGGATCGCCACCCAGCTCACCGAGGCACCCCGCACCCACCTCGGCGCGAGCCGCACCCAGGCCCTGCGGGACGCCGAGGACGCCCTGCGCCGGGTGGCCCTGCCCCCCGCCCTGCTGCGGTCACGCCCCCACCAGCTCTCCGGCGGCCAGCGCCAGCGCGTGATGATCGCCGCCGGCCTGATGATGCGGCCCGGCCTGATCATCGCCGACGAGCCGACGACCGCCCTCGACACCACCGTGCAGCGGCAGATCACCGAACTGCTCTCCGACCTGCGGCGGGACACCTCCGCCGCCGTCCTGTTCATCAGCCACGACATCGCGCTCGTGAGCGGATTCTGCGAACGCGTCCTGGTGATGTACGCGGGCTCCATCGTCGAGGCCCTCCCCGCCGACCGGCTCGCCACCGCCGCCCGGCACCCCTACACCCGGGCCCTGGTCGCCTCGGTGCCTGACCTCACCGCGGACCGCGACCGGCCGCTGCCCACCGTGGCGGGCGCACCGCCCGACCCGATCGCCCCCACCCCGGGCTGCCCGTTCGAGCCCCGCTGCCCGTACCGGCTGGACCGCTGCGCTCTGGAGGCTCCGCGGCTGGACCACGTGGACGCGCTCCAGCAGGTCGCCTGCTGGAACCCCCCGCCGGTGGAGGAAGAAACGGTCCAGGCTACGGAACATCAGGTGGAGGCGGACCCGTCATGACCAGCCTGCGGCTCTGCGACCTCACCGTCCGCCACCACGGCCCGCGCGGCCCGGTCACCGCCGTGGACCGCGTCTCACTGGAGGTCCCGGCCGGCACCACGCTCGGGCTCGTCGGCGAGTCCGGCTCGGGGAAGTCGACCCTGGCCCGCGCGATCGTCGGGCTCGCCCCCGTGCACGGCGGCCGGGTCCTCGTCGACGGCCAGGACGTGCGGGTCCGTACCGTCCGCGCCCGGCGCCGGCTCGGCCGACTGGTCCAGATCGTCCTCCAGGACCCGGACACCGCGCTCGACCCCCGGATGACCGTCCGCCAGAGCCTCGTCGAGGCCGCCACCGTCTTCCACCGGCTCGACCGGCACGCCCGTACCGAGCGCGTCGCCGAGCTGCTCGACCTCGTCGGGCTTGACCCCCGGCTCGCCGGCCGCCTGCCCCGGCAGCTGTCCGGCGGCCAGCGCCAACGGGTCGCCGTCGCCCGCGCCCTGGCCGTCGGACCCGGACTCCTGATCGCCGACGAGATCACCTCGGCCCTCGACGTCTCGGTGCAGGCGTCCGTCCTCAACACGATCCGCGAACTCCAGCAACGGCTCGGCCTGTCCATGCTGTTCATCGGCCACAACCTGCCCGCGGTCTGCTACGTCTCCGATACGGTGGCGGTGATGCGGCTCGGCCGGATCGTCGAAACGGGCCCCACCGACGCCCTCCTGCGCGACCCGCAGCACCCCTACACGCGGGAGCTCCTCGCCTCCGTCCCCCGCCTGTCCGGCCCACCGCCCTCCCGGAGGTCCCGATGACCGTCGACCGACCCGACGCGGTGGTGATCGGGGCCGGGGTGATCGGCACCGCCGTCGCCCTCGAACTCGCCCGCACCGGACGGCAGGTGGTCGTCGTGGACAAGGCCGGCGCGCCCGGCCACGGATCGACCGGCGCCTCCAGCGCGATCGTCCGGTTCAACTACTCCACCTTCGACGGCGTCGCCACGGCCTGGGAGTCCCTCCACCTGTGGGCGTCCTGGCCCGAGCACCTCGGGCTCACCACCGACCGCCGCCCGCTCGCGGCCTTCCGCCGCACCGGCGCCGTACTGCTCGACCCGCCCTTCCCCGAACCCGCCGACACCGCGGCCCTGTTCGACCTGGCCGGCGTCCCGTACGAACGGTGGGACACCGCCGCCCTGCGCGAGCGCCTGCCCGGGATCGACGTCGGACGGTACTGGCCGCCGAAGCCCGTGGACGACGACGCCTTCTTCGACGGCCCGGCCGGTGCGCTCGGTGCCCTGTTCACCCCGGACGCCGGGTTCGTCGACGACCCGCAGCTCGCGGCCCAGAACCTCGCCGATGCGGCGGGCGAGCTGGGTGCGCGCTTCCTGTTCCACCGCACCGTGGTGGCCGTCGACCGGCGCTCGGACCGCGTGGCGGGCCTCCGCCTGGCCGACGGGGCCCGGATCGCCGCGCCGGTCGTGGTCAACGCCGCCGGCCCGTGGTCGGGGGGCCTCAACCGGCTGGCGGGTGTCGGCAGCGACTTCACCATCGGGGTACGTCCCCTGCGCGAGGAGGTCCACCAGATCGCCGCGCCCGACAGCTCCACCACCGGCGCCACCACCGGGCCCGCCGCCGGCCCTGCCACCGGCTCCGCCTCCGGGCCGCTTCCGGTGGTCGCCGACGTCGACCTCGGCACCTACCTGCGCCCGGCCGCCGGGGGCCGCCTGCTCATCGGCGGCACCCAGCCGGCCTGCGACTCAGCGGAGTGGATCGACGACCCGGACGAGGCCGACCCACGCCCCACCGCCCACCGCTTCCGCACCCAGGTGACCCGCGCGGCCCGCCGCTTCCCGGGGATCACCGTCCCCAACCGGCCCGTCGGCGTCGCGGGCGTGTACGACGTCGCCGACGACTGGACCCCGATCTACGACCGCACCGCCCTCGACGGCTACTACGTCGCCATGGGCACGAGCGGCAACCAGTTCAAGAACGCCCCGCTGGTGGGCCGCTACCTCGCGACCCTGATCGACCTGGTCGAAGCCGGCCACGACCACGACGGCGACCCGGTCCGCTACCGCTGCGAGCACACCGGCAACGTCGTCGACCTGGGCGCGTTCTCCCGCCGCCGCCCGGTCCGGACCGGCTCCGCCCGCACGGTCATGGGCTGAGGGTGCGCAGTTCGCTCACCAGATCCGCGACCACCCCGACCACGAACCCGGGCTCCTCGGTCGGGAAGTCATGGCCGGTGCCCGTCGGCGTGTGCACCACCCGGGACGTGGTCGACGCCGCCAGGTAGCGGGTCCGGGCCCCGAGGTAGAACCGGCCGATCCGCTCGGCCTCGGCCGCGTCCCCGGCGGCGGCCAGCACCGTCTCCCCGCCCGTGAGGTCGCGGGGTATGACCAGCACCAGCGGCAGGTCGCCTAGGTCCCCGTCGTAGACCACGGTCTCCCAACCCACCTCCGCCAGGCCGGCGGGCGAGAGCTCCGCGAAGATCGACGCGGCGGCGCAGTAGTGGCCGGTCCGAGCGCCACGGCCGCGGCCCCGGTGAGCGCCGAACAGGTGCCGCACCGCCGTCAGCAGGAACTCCCGGCGCATGCCCGCGACCAGCCGGTTGGGCGGCGCGAAGGCGATCACCTCCAGGGGCGTCGGATCCAGCAGCACGAGTCCGGCCACCAGATCCGGCCGCCGCCTGGCGGCATTCGCGACCAGCAGCCCGCCGAAGGAATGGCCGACGAACACGTACGGGGCCCGCTCCCCCGCCGCCTCCAGCGCGGCCACCAGCTCCTCCGCCTCGGCCGCCGTCGTCCTCGGGAAGGGCCCGACGTCACTCCAGCCCGAGCCGAACCGGTCGACCAGCACCGAGCGGGTCCGGGCCGCCATCATCGTGTGCAACTGCCCGAACTCCTCGCCCGGCGCGTGCCCGCCCGGCATCCAGACCACCGTCGGCCCGTCCCCGGCAACCCCCTCGGCGAGGACGTGCATCCGGCGCCCGCCCACCCCGACCAGCCGCCCCGGCGCCCCGCCCGCCCCCGCGCCCCGGCCCACCAGCAGCAGATGCCGCACCGCGCCGACCGCCAGCACCACACCCACAGCCACCGCTAAGCACCCGAGCGCCACCAGCCAGCCCGCACCGCCCCCGACCAGCCCGACCCCCACGCCCACCACCAGCACCGCGACCGGCACTCCCAGCCAGTCCCGGCTCAGCAACGCGAGCAGGGCATCCGCCACCCGTCCGTTCCGGCGCATCGGTCCTCCACGGCATCCGAGAGGCGACCTCTCCCCCTGTTCTTCCCGCATCCGCCCGCGTCGACGCGCCCCCGCGAACACGCATTCGACACCCCAGGCCCTGCCCGCTCCGCCTCCGCCCAGCCCGCGCCCCGCCGCCGTGCGCTGCCCATCGGAGAAGAGCCGGTCACCAGGCCACGGCCCCGGAAATGCAAAGAACCCCCATCCGGTTTCCCGGATGGGGGTTCTCTGTGAATGATTGTTCGGCGGCGTCCTACTCTCCCACAGGGTCCCCCCTGCAGTACC
>NZ_JBHXMU010000063.1:0-50820 GCF_042720685.1 Kitasatospora sp. NPDC058492 | reverse complement strand
GTCGCCCCGGCCGCCGACGTGCACACCGGGCGGGGCGCGTGTCTCGGGCGGGTGGTTTGTGCTGGCCCCCGGGTCGGGGGGAGGGGCCGGGGGGGCCGCCCCCCCACCGCGAGGGGCCGGGACTCAGCTCCGGCGGGCGTGCGCGGCCCGGCGGCGCCGGGTGGCCCACAGGGCGCCGGCCCCGCCGGCGACGAGGGCCGCGGCCCCGGCGGCCAGCGGGCCGGTGGCGCTGCTGCCGCCGGTCGCGGCGAGGCCGGCGGTCGGCTTCTCCGACGGGCCGGGCTTCTCGGTCGCGGCCTGCGGGACGACGGCGCGGGTGGTGGTGTCGGCGACCGGCTGGGCGGTGGCGGCGGTGCCGGTCGGCGCGGGCGACGTCGGGGCCTGGGTCGCCTGGGTCGGGGTCGCACTGGCGGCCGGCGCGGAGGGCTTCTCACAGCTCACCGAGGCCACGGTGATCTTGCCGGTGACCTTGGCGACGTTCAGGTTCAACGGGTTCACCTCCACCTGCACCTCCAGGGCGGAGGCGGCCGCGGTGGTCGAGGTGGTGCTCTTCTTGGAGAGCTCCACCGACACGCTGCCGATCAGCGGCACGTCCACCTTGGTCGGCCCGTACAGGCCGATGGTGACGGGCTTGCCGAGCACCGTCAGCTTGGCGGGCGCGACGACGTCGGCGGTCGGCTGCCCGTCGACGGGGCAGGTCGCCTCGGCGCTCATCGCCTCCAGGCCGATCAGCGTGGTGGCGGGCAGGCCGGGGGCGTGCACGTCGGCGTTGACCAGCTTGACGGAGGCGGCGGTGCCCTTGGCGTCGATGCGGGTCACGGCCGTGCCGATGTCGGCCTTGACCAGGGTGACCGGGCCCTGCTGGTCGACGCCGTCGACCTTGGCGGTGAGCAGCGAGCCCTCGCGCTGGGCCGGCGTCTCCACCTTGTTGAGCGCGAGGTCCACCGGGACGTCGACCGTCTTGTTCAACAGGCTGACGTCCAGGGCGAGTTCGGCGGTGACGGCGCGTGCCTTGCCGGGCGAGGCGGCGGACGGCTGCGAGGACGACGCAGTGCCCGCCGGGGTGGCCGCCGGCGCGGCCGGGGCGGCGTACGCGGGCGGGACGGTGAGCAGCGTGCAGGCCGCGACCACGGCGGCGGCGGAAGCGGCTCGGCGGACGGAACGAGCGGAACGGGTGGAATGGGCGGAGCTGGTGGAACTGGCCGAACGGGTGGAACGAGAAGACATGGCGGTACCCCCACAGGTGCTGTTGATCCGGAGCGCGCCCAGACGTCACCCGCGACAGGCGGGGAGGGGCCGGCGTTCCGAACGGTGAGCCGCCAGTCTTCTCGAACAGTCCGTCACAGGAGCCACACAGAACGTCATTTCACTCGTTGGAGTGAGATTGACGTCTGCCGCTGACTCCGGTCTGCTACGGCAGTCGCCAGTCCACCGGCTGCGCCCCCTGCCGCGCCAGCAGCTCGTTCGCCCGGCTGAACGGCCGCGAGCCGAAGAAGCCGCCGCTCGCCGAGTACGGGCTCGGGTGCGCCGACTCGATCGCCGGGATCTCCCCGAGCAGCGGCCGCAGGTTGCGGGCGTCGCGCCCCCACAGGATCGCCACCAGCGGGCCGCCGCGCGCCACCAGCGCCCGGATCGCCTGCTCGGTGACCTCCTCCCAGCCCTTGCCCCGGTGCGCGGCGGGCTTGCGCGGCGCGGTGGTCAGCGCGCGGTTGAGCAGCAGGACGCCCTGCTGCGTCCACGGGGTGAGGTCGCCGTTGGACGGCTGGGGCAGGCCGAGGTCGCTGCCGTACTCCTGGAAGATGTTGATCAGGCTGGCCGGGATCGGCCGGGTCTCCGGCGCCACCGAGAAGCTGAGCCCGACGGCGTGGCCCGGGGTCGGGTACGGGTCCTGTCCGACGATCAGCACCCGCACGTCGGCGAAGGGCTGTTGGAAGGCCCGCAGCACGTTCGGCCCGGACGGCAGGTAGGTACGGCCGGCGGCCAGTTCGGCGCGCAGGAAGTCGCCCATGGCGGCGACCTGCCCGCCGACGGGCTCCAGGGCGGTGGCCCAACCGGGCTCGACGATCTCGTTCAGTGGACGCGGTGCCATGGTGGCCACCCTATCGGCCTACGCCGACAGCGCGTTCAGCGGATGATCATGCATGCGAACCCGGGGCCGACTGGCCCACCAGCCACGCACCCCACGGCCGCCCACGACGGGTCGCCCGCCACCGGCCACCCGCTCACCCCACCGGCCGGCCGCGCAGCACCACCAGCCGCGGGTCGGCGAGCACCCGGACGTCCGCCCGCGGGTCCTCCCCGTACACCACGAAGTCGGCCGACTCCCCCTCCTCCAGCCCCGGCCGCCCCAGCCACTCCCGCGCACCCCAACTGGCCGCCGACAGCGCCTGCGCCGGGCTCAGCCCCGCCTTCACCAGCTCCGCCACCTCCTCCGCGACCAGCCCGTGCGCCAGCGAGCCGCCCGCGTCCGTGCCGACGAACACCGGGATGCCGGCGTCGTGCGCGGCGCCGACGGTGGCGTAGCGGCGCTCGTGCAGCCGCCGCATGTGGGCCGCCCAGGCCGGGAACCTGCCCTCGCCGCCGGCCGCCAGGCCCGGGAAGGTGGCGATGTTGACCAGCGTCGGGACGATCGCCACGCCGCGCTCGGCGAAGGCCGGGATCAGCTCCTCGGTCAGCCCGGTGGCGTGCTCGATGCAGTCGATGCCGGCCGCCAGCAGGTCCGGCAGCGACTCGGCGGCGAAGCAGTGCGCGGTGACCCGCGCGCCTTCCTCGTGCGCCGCCGCGATCGCCTCGGCCAGTGCGTCGCCGGGCCAGCAGGCGGCGAGGTCGCCGCGCTCGCGGTCGATCCAGTCGCCGACCAGCTTCACCCAGCCGTCGCCGCGCCGGGCCTCCGCACGGACGTACGCGGCGAGGTCGCCGGGCTCGATCTCGTGCGCGTAGTTGCGGATGTAGCGGCGGGTGCGGGCGATGTGCCGCCCGGCGCGGATGATCCGGGGCAGGTCCTCGCGCTCGTCGATCCACCGGGTGTCGGCGGCCGAGCCGGCGTCGCGGATCAGCAGGGTGCCGGCGTCACGGTCGGTGAGCGCCTGCTTCTCGCTGGTCTCCGCGTCGACGGCGCCGTGCGCGTCCAGGCCGACGTGGCAGTGCGCGTCCACCAGACCGGGCAGCACCCAGCCGGTCACCGTCCGGACGTCCTCGGCGCCGGGCGGGCGGGTGAAGCTCACCCGGCCGTCCACGACCCAGAGTTCGTCCCGGACGTCCTCCGGACCGACCAGCACCCGACCCCGGACGTGCAGCACCGCGCCATCGCTCATGGCCCGCACTCTACCGACGGGCGTGTTCCCTGTAAGCAGCAAGAATGCGGCAGACTCGTGCCGACACCCATCACCTCATGCCCGAAAGGCCGCCACCGTGAGCCCCTTCCTCGACCTCCCCCCGCTCAGCGCCGCCGAGTTCGCGGCGATCGAGGACCAGGTGGCCGCACTGCTGCACACCACCGCGGACGTCATCGTCACCCAGGGTGAGGCGCTGCTGCCACTGGAGGCCGCGATCCGCGGCGCCGCGCACCCCGGCTCCACCGCGCTCAACATCGTCACCGGCCCGTACGGCCAGACCTTCGGCAACTGGCTGCGCTCCTGCGGGGTCGAGGTCGTGGACCTGGCCGTCCCCTTCGACAGCGCGGTCAGCGCGCAGCAGGTCGCCGACGCCCTCGCCGCCCACCCGGCCGTCGACTTCGTCTCCCTCGTCCACGCCGAGGCCGCCACCGGCAACACCAACCCCGTCGCCGGAATCGCCGCCGCCGTCCGCGAGCACGGCGCCCTGCTGATGCTCGACGCGGTCGCCTCCGTCGCCGCCGAGCCGCTGCTCACCGACGAGTGGGGCGTCGACCTGTGCGTCATCGGCGGCCAGAAGGCCATGGGCGGCCCCGCCGGGGTCTCCGCCGTCTCCGTCTCCCAGCGCGCCTGGGAGCGGATCGCCGCCAACCCGGCCGCCCCGCGCCGCTCCTACCTGTCCCTGCTCGACTGGAAGGAGCGCTGGACGGACGCCGGGCGCACCGTGCTCCCGCACGCCCCCGCCCAGTTGGAGATGCTGGCCCTCGGCGCCTGCCTCGACCGGATCGCCGCCGACGGCCTGCCCGCCGTCATCGCCCGCCACCGCGCCGCCTCCGCCGCCACCCGCGCGGGCGCCCGCGCGCTCGGCACCCTCGCCCCGTTCGTCACCAAGGACGCCCACGCGGCCCCCGTCGCCACCACCCTGCGCACCCCGGCCGGCGTGCACGCGGCCGAGCTCGCCGCCCGCCTCGACCCCGCCCTCCCCGTCCAGCCCGGCGGCGGCCCCCTCGCCGCGTCGATGCTCCGCGTCAACCACTACGGCCCCGCCGCCGCCCTGCCCACCGTCCACGCCTGCCTCACCGCCCTCGCCACCGCGACGGACGCGGACCCGGCCCCGGCCCTGGCCGCCGCGGAGGCGGCCTGGACGGCAGCCGTCCAGGGCTGACACCACGGCGCCGTCGAGGCCCGATCACGCGGAGCGGCCCCCGGGACACCCGGTCCCGGGGGCCGCTCCGTCTCACCCTCGGACAGGACCTGGTCCCACGCGGCGCGGCGGGTTTCGGCCATCGGCTCCCGGCACAGTTCCCGCAGCGTTCATCTGCGCGGCACGCCGATCTCACCGGGGGCAGGCAGGCTCCGGCCAGGGGTGAAGTTGGCTATACAACTTCACCCGGGACGCCGCCGAGGAGGAGACCACCGTGACCGAGCTGCCGCCGTACTGGCTGCGCGACAACTGCCCGTGCGCCGAGTGCCGGGACCCCAGGAACGGGCAGAAGCTGTTCCAGATCGACGACCTGCCGCAGGACCTGGCGGTCGCCGCGAGCACGGAGACCGACGGGGGCCTGGAGGTGCTCTGGTCGGACGGGCACCGCTCGCGGTACCCGCTGGAGTGGCTCGGCGCCGAGCGGGACGGCGACGGGCGGACGGAGGAGGGCAAGCGGCTCTGGGTGGCGGCGGACTTCGCACACGGGATCCCCGAGGCGCGGTGGGAGGCGTACCTGGCCGACCCCGCCGAGCAGGCCGCCGTCCTCACCGCCGTGCGCCGCAGCGGCTTCGCGGTGCTGCGCGGGGTGCCGACGGTGGAGCGGCAGGTCCTCGCGGTGGCCGAGAGCTTCGGCTACGTCCGGGTCACCAACTACGGGGAGCTGTTCGACGTCCGGGTCGAGCCGGATCCGAACAACCTGGCGTTCACCAGCGTCGCGATCGCGCCGCACACCGACAACCCGTACCGGGACCCGGTGCCGACGCTCCAGCTCCTGCACTGCCTGGAGAACTCCGCGACCGGCGGCGACTCCGGCCTGGTGGACGGGTTCCGGGCCGCGGCGCTCCTCCGGGAGGAGGCGCCGGCGGACTTCGAGACGCTCACCCGCACGCCCGTCCCGTTCGTCTTCCGCGACCGCCGCACCGAACTGCGCGCCGACCGCCCGCTGATCGAGGTGAACGCCCTCGGCCGGATCCGCGAGGTGCGGTTCAACAACCGCTCGATCGGCACCCTGCGCGGAAGCTCCGGCGAACTGACGGCCTTCTACGCCGCGTACCGCCGCTTCGCCGCGATCACCCTGCGCCCCGAGCTCCAGCTCGCCTTCCGCCTCGACCGCGGCGACTGCCTGGTCTTCGACAACACCCGGCTGCTGCACGCCCGTACGGCCTTCCAGCAGGACGGCCACCGCCACCTCCAGGGCTGCTACGCCGACCTGGACACGCTGGGCAGCACCCTCGCCGTGCTGCACCGGCGCGCCGCCGCGCTGGACGCGATCGCCGGGCTGTTCGCGGGCGAGGGCGCCGGGGAGTACCTGGGCGAGGAGGTCACCATGGCCGAGCACATGCTCCAGGCCGCCGCTGCCGCCGAGGCGGCCGGGGCGCCGGACCACCTCGTCGCCGCCGCACTGCTGCACGACGTCGGACACTTCCATGGCGCGCTGCACGGACGCGACTTGATGGAGGGTCAGGACAACCGGCACAGCGACACCGGCGCCGACTGGCTGGCGCGGTGGTTCGGCCCGGAGGTGACCGAGCCGGTCCGGCTGCACGTGGCCGCCAAGCGCTACCTGTGCGCGGTGGAACCGGACTACCGGCAGCGGCTGTCCGAGGCCTCGGAGTACACCCTCACCGTCCAGGGCGGCCCGATGGACGAGCGGCGGGCCGCCGCGTTCGCCGAACTCCCGGGCGCCGCCGACGCGGTGGCCGTCCGCCGCTGGGACGAGCAGGCGAAGACGGCCGGGGCGCCGACACCCGGATTCGAGCACTACCGCCCGCTGCTCGCCGCGCTCATGCGCTGATGGCGCCGGCCGGCACGCCCGGGAAGAGGGCCAGGCTCAGTCACCCTCCCGGGCGTGCCGCGAAAGCGCCGACGCGGCCAGCGAGTTGTGGATGCTGAACGCCACCGTCCCGGGCAGGTAGCGGTCCTGGGACCACTCCACCGGAGTGCCGGTCGGGTCCGTCGTGCGCCGCCGTTCGCGCAGCAGCGGGCCGCCGCGGCGGCAGCCGAGGAGCCGGGCGTCCTCGGCGTTGGCGGCCACGATGTCGATGGTGTGGTCGGCGTCGGTGAACAGGATGCCGTGCTCGCGCAGGACTTCGGTGTGCGAGACGACGTCCGCCGGCAGCTCGGCGACGATCTCGCCGACCCGCGGCGGGTAGATGGTCCGCTCGACCATCACGGGCGTGCCGGAGAGGGTGCGCAGCCGGACGGTCACGTACACCTCGGCGCCCGGCTCCAGGCGCAGTTGCTCGCGTTCGGCGGTGTCGGCGGGGCGGCGGACCAGCGAGTCCAGGATGCCGCCGGGCTCCTCGCCCATCGAGTACGCCCAGTGCGTGAAGCTGAGCAGTTCGGAGAAGCTCTGCACCCGGGCGCCCCCGAGCACGACGCGCCGGGTGCCGCGGCGGGAGGTGACCAGCCCGTCGGAGCGCAGGACGGCGAGCGCCTGGCGGACGGTGCCGCGGGAGACGCCGTACTGCTCGGCGAGCGCGCCCTCGGCGGGCAGCCGGCCGGCCTCGCCGTACGCGCCGGTGGTGATGGCCTCGCGCAGGTCGGCGGCGACCTTCCGGTACAGGGCGCCGGGAGCGCGCTCGGCGGGGCGCCCGGGCTCAAGTGCCACGTCAGTCAATGTCCCTCCTGGGGCGGTGTCCTGCGCAGCCGTACCGGCACGGACAGCCCGACCTTATCCCGCTGCGCCTTTGAAGCATCGCACCGAACGGATCACGCTCCGATGGCCGGATTCGACCGTTCCCGCAGCCGACCCCGGTTCTGGGCCGTCCGTTCACCTTCCCGTCATCGGACTCCGGCGTACTTACGTCCGTCAGCGAAGTTGGCTAGTCAACTCGGACGGCCTCGAACGGCTCCGGGCGGCTCCGAACGGCACCGGGCACCTCAGAACGGCTCCGAACGGCCACTCGCACGATCCCCCGATCAGACAACCCCACCGCAGCTCACCCCCTTGCAGTACACCCGATCAGGAGACTGACCCGTGTCCGTGCACCGCGCCCGTTCCGCCGCCTTCGCAGCGGTCCTGACCGCCGCCGCGCTGTCCCTCACCGCCTGCGGCTCCGCCGGCTCCTCCACCGCGAAGTCCGGCGACGCCGCGGGCGGCAAGAGCGCCAAGACCGCCACCTCGGTCGCCGACTTCGGCGGGATGGACGGCCTGATCGCCGCCGCCAAGAAGGAGGGGAAGCTGCACGCCATCACGCTGCCGCGCGACTGGGCGAACTACGGCAAGCTGATGGACGACTTCAAGGCGAAGTACGGCATCGAGATCGAGGACGAGAACCCCGACGGCGCCAGCCAGGACGAGATCAACGCGATCACCTCCCGCAAGGGCCAGGACCGCGCCCCCGACGTCGTCGACCTCGGCTCGGCCTTCGCGCTCAGCGCCGCCAAGCAGGGCCTGCTGGCCCCGTACAAGGTCACCGACTTCGACAAGATCCCGGCCACCATGAAGAACGCCGACGGCCTGCACTACAACGACTACGGCGGCTACATGTCGATCGCGTGCGACGCCAAGAAGGTGTCCGCCTGCCCGAAGACCTTCGCCGACCTGCTGAAGCCCGAGTACAAGGGCATGGTCGCCCTGAACGGCAACCCGACCAAGGCCGGTGCCGCGTTCGGCGCCGTCTACGCGGCCGCGCTCGCCAACGGCGGCTCGCTGGACAACATCCAGCCCGGCATCGACTTCTTCGCCAAGGTCAAGCAGGCCGGCAACTTCAACCCGGTCGAGGTCACCCCGGCGACCATCGAGAAGGGCGAGACCCCGATCAGCATCGACTGGTCGTACCTGAACGCCGGCTACGCCGACAAGTTCAGGAGCAAGGGCATCGACTGGCAGGTGACCATCCCCTCGGACGGCTCCTACGCGCAGTACTACAACCAGGCGATCAACAAGGACGCGCCGCACCCGGCCGCCGCCCGCCTGTGGGAGGAGTACCTGTACAGCGCCGAGGGCCAGAACGGCTTCCTGGGCGGCTACGCCACCCCGGCCCTGTTCGACGCCATGAAGACGGCCGGCACCCTGGACGCCGCGGGCGCCGCCAAGCTCCCGCCGGTCGAGAAGCCCTTCACCACCTTCCCGACCCAGGAGCAGACGGACACGGCCAAGAAGACCGTGACCGAGAACTGGGCCAAGGCGATCGCGGGCTGACCTGACGATGACCACGGCTCCCACCCCGGTGCCGGCCCCCGCCTCCGCCGCCCAGAGCGGCGGGGGCGCCCCCGGCCCCGCAGCAACCACCCCCGCCACCGCCGACGCCACAACGGCCAAGGCCACCGACACCGCGGACACCACGGCCACCACGGCCAAGAGCACCGAGACCGCCGAGACCGCCAGGGCCCCCCGCCCCGGCAAGCCCCGGGCCGGCCGCGGCCGCGCCTGGCTGGCCGCCCTCCCCCTGCTCCTGTTCTTCCTGGTCGGCTTCGGCCTGCCCGCCGTCGCGATCGCCATCGGCGCGTTCACCACCTCGCCCGACGCCCCCGACGGCGGCGGCACCTTCACCACCGACAACCTCACCGGCTCGCTGCAGGGCGCCTACTGGACCGCCCTGTGGGGCAGCGTCAAGCTCTCCCTGCTGACCGCGCTGATCGCCACCGTGGTCGGCCTGCCGCTGGCCCAGGCCGTGGCCACCTCCCGGTTCCGGGTGTTCCGCGAGGCGGTGCTCTCCGCCTCCGGCGTGCTCGCCAACTTCGGCGGCGTGCCGCTCGCCTTCATGTTCGTCGCCACCCTCGGCAACGCCGGCGAGGTCACCAAGAAGTTCGGCCTCACCAGCCACGGCTGGAACCTCTACACCTTCACCGGCCTCTCCGTGGTCTACCTGTACTTCCTGGTGCCGCTGATGGTCATCACCATCACCCCGGCCCTGGAGGGCCTGCGCACCCAGTGGCGCGAGGCCGCGTACAACAACGGCGCCACCGTCGTGCAGTACTGGCGGCACGTGGCCCTGCCGGTCCTGGTGCCCTCGCTGCTCGGCGGCTTCGTGCTGCTGTTCGGCGCCTCCTTCGCCGCGTACGCCACCGCCGAGGCCATGGTGGGCAGTTCGGTGCCGCTGATCTCGATGCAGATCGGCGACGCGCTGTCCGGCAACGTCCTGGTCGGCCAGGGCAACCTCGCCCTCGCCCTCGGCCTCGACATGATCGTGGTCGCCTGCCTGGTGATGGCCGTGTACCTGCCCCTTCAGCGCCGGAGTGCCAAGTGGCTCGCCTGATCAATCGCATCCGTTTCGGCCGCGGCCTCGTCCTGCTGCTCTGCGGCGTCTACTTCGCCGTACCGCTGGCCTCCTCGGTGATCTTCAGCGTCGACGACAACAAGGGCGGCACCACCTTCCGGGCCTACACCGAGCTGCTGAACGCGCCCGGCTTCCTGGACAGCCTGGTGCTGAGCCTGGAGCTGGCCGGCGTCACGGTGGCGGTGCTGCTGCTCCTGCTCGTCCCGGCGATGCTCGCCGCCCGGCTCGGTGCGCCGAAGCTGCGCCCGGTGATCGAGGTGATGTGCTCGATGCCGCTGGTCGTCCCCGTGGTCGCGCTCACCACCGGCATCATCGGCGTGCTGCGCTGGGGCCCGGACTACCTCCAGGACACCCCGCTGTTCCAGACCATCGTGGCCATCCAGGACCCGAAGTTCCCGATCGTCCTGGTCATCGCCTACGTGCTGATGGCGCTGCCGTTCGCCTACCGGGCGCTGGACGCCGGGCTGCGCGGCGTGGACGTCGCCACCCTGGTCGAGGCCGCCCGCAACTGCGGGGCCGGCTGGCTGCGCGCGGTGTTCACCGTCGTCCTGCCGAACCTGCGCAGCGCGCTGCTGAACGCGGCCGTCCTCACCGTCGCCCTGGTGCTCGGCGAGTTCACCACCGCCTCCATCCTCGGCTTCGCCCCCTTCTCGGTGTGGATCAACTCCAACGGCAAGAGCGACGGCCAGATGTCCGTCGCCGTCTCGATGCTCAGCCTGCTGATCGTCTGGCTCGTCCTGCTGCTGATGTCCGCCGTCGGCCGCGGCCGCAAGGGCGCGCGGGCCTGAGACACCCCGCCGCGCGGCCGTCCCGCGCCCTGGCCGCACGGTCCTGAACCACCCCACGCTTTCCAGGAGTCACCAGCCATGACCACGGTTTCCGCCCCCGTCGCCGGTGCCGCGCTCGCCCCCGGCGGCGCCACCGTCGAGTTCCGCTCGCTGCGCCGCTCGTTCGGCGCCACCACCGCCCTCGACGGCCTGGACCTGACCGTCCACCCGGGCGAACTGCTCGCCCTGCTCGGCCCGTCCGGCTGCGGCAAGACCACCGCGCTGCGCATCCTGGCCGGCTTCGAGCAGCACGACTCCGGCGAGGTCCTGGTCGACGGGCAGGACATCACCGCGATCCCCGCCCACAAGCGCGACGCGGGCATGGTGTTCCAGTCGTACAGCCTCTTCCCGCACCTGAGCGCGCTGGACAACGTCGCCTTCGGGCTGCGGATGCGCGGCGCCGGCAAGGCCGAGCGCCGCAAGCGCGCCCAGGAGCTGCTGGAGCTGGTCGGCCTGCCGCACCGCGCCGAGCACTACCCGCACCAGATGTCCGGCGGCCAGCAGCAGCGCATCGCGCTCGCCCGGGCGCTCGCCCTGCAGCCGCGCGTGCTGCTGCTCGACGAGCCGCTGTCCGCGCTGGACGCCAAGGTCCGCCTCCAGCTGCGCGAGGAGATCCGCCGGCTCCAGCAGGAACTGGGGATCACGACCCTGTTCGTCACCCACGACCAGGAGGAGGCGCTGTCGATGGCCGACCGGGTCGCGGTGCTGCGCGCGGGCCGGCTGGAGCAGTGCGCCACCCCGTCCGAGCTGTACGGCCGCCCGGCCACCGCGTTCGTCGCCGAGTTCGTCGGCACCATGAGCCGCATCCCGTGCACCCGCACGTCCGACGGCGTCGAGGTGCTCGGCCGCCGGCACGCGGTGGACGGCGACCTGCCCGCCGACGGCGAGCTCCAGGTGCTGGTCCGCCCGGAGAACGTCACTCTGACCCCGTCCGAGACCGGCCCGGCCCTGGTGATCACCGCGTCCTTCCTGGGCGCCGTCACCCGGCTCACCGTCCGCCTCGACGACGGCACCGAGGTCAAGGCCGACCTGCCGACCGAGGCCGCCGCCGCGCTGCCGGCCGGCTCGCGCGCCGAGCTCCTGCTGCCGGAGCGTCCGGTGCTGGTGGACCGCCGCACCGTCTGAGAGCCTCGAACCCCATCTGCGTAGCACCATCTGATGAACCACCGAAGGTACCGCCATGCCTGAAGCCCTGACGCCCGACTCCGCTCTGACGCCCAAATCCTCCGTGACGCCCGACCCCCTGGCCCCCGGCGCCCCGGCGCCCGAGGCCCCCCGCCCCGCCGCCGTCCTGTTCGACATGGACGGCACCCTGGTCGACACCGAGCAGCTCTGGTGGCAGGCCGCCGCCGAACTCGCCGACGAGCTCCACCACGCGCTCACCGACCAGGACGCCCCCGAAGTGCTCGGCCAGGCCGTCGAGCACACCGCCGCCCACCTGCACAAGGTCAGCGGCACCACCCTCACCGAGGCCGAACTCGCCGCCCGGCTCGGCGAGTCCTTCGCCGCCAAGGTCGCCGCCGAGACCGTCCCGCGCCCCGGCGCGCTCGCCCTGCTGGCCTCCCTGCGGGACGCGCAGGTGCCCACCGCCCTGGTCTCCGCCTCCCCGCGCCAGGTGGTCGACCTGGTCCTCGCCGCCATCGGCCGGGACTGGTTCGCCGTCACCCTGGCCGCCGAGGACACCCCGCGCACCAAGCCCGCACCGGACCCGTACCTCGCCGCCGCCGAACGGCTCGGCCTGGACCCGGCCACCTGCGTCGCCGTCGAGGACACCCCGACCGGAGTCGCCTCCGCCGCCGCGGCCGGCTGCGCCGTGCTCGCCGTGCCGTCCACCGCGACGCCGATGCCCGACGGCGGCCGGATCACCCTGCTCGCCAGCCTGGAACAGGCCGACCTCGCCCTGCTGGGGAAGCTCGGCGCCGCCCGGGCCGTTTGACCGGCATGCCCTATCTCCTGCTCTCCCTCGCCATCCTGAGCGAGGTCTGCGCGACCAGCTGCCTCAAGCTCACCGAGGGGTTCACCCGTCTCTGGCCGAGCCTGGGGGTCGCGGTCGGCTACGTGCTGTCCTTCGTGCTGCTCGGGCGCGCGCTCAAGCACATCCCGGTCTCGGTCGCCTACGCCGTCTGGTCGGGGGCCGGGACGGCGGCGGTCGCCGGAATAGGCGTGGTCGCCTTCGGCGAATCGCTGGGACGCCTCCAGTGGCTGGGGATCGCCCTGGTGATCGTCGGAGTGGTCGTGCTCAACCTCAAGAACAGTCACTGACGGGCCGCCACCCCGGCCCACGGTGCTGGTCAACTGCCCTTTCGGAGCGGGAAGTCGGATGTGCCGACCGCCCGCTCCGAGCGGTTCGCTACCGTGGGCCCCATGAGCGACCCACGGCCCCACCACTACCGCTTCGTCCACCGCGAGCTCGCCCGCCAGGTCCTCGAATTCGGCCCTCGGCTGACCGTCCCGGACGCCGGCGGCAGCCTCCTGCCCGTCCTCACCGGCATCTGGGACGACCTCGGCCAGACCCTCCCGCCCGAGGACCGGCTGCCCAGCCACGGCCTGGACTGCCGGCACCTGCGGGCCGACGGCCACCCCCTGCTGCTCGTCACCCTCCCCACCCCGACCGGCGCCACCGAGGCCCACTTCGTCGCCGCCGTCCACCCCCAGGGCGCCAAGACCGTCCGCTACGTGACCCTGGAGCACGCGCTCAACCCCTTCGACGGCAGCCCCGGCACCGTCCTCGGCGAGTGGTCCTCCGAAGGCCACCTCAACCACGGCGAGGGCCCCTCCCCCGTCGCCGAACTCTTCGTCGCCGCGGTGGCGAAGCTCGTCGCCCCGAAGAAGCGCGGCTTCTGGCGCCGCTGACCCCGACGGCGCCCGGCCGCCTCCCGGCCGCCGCCGACGCCGCCGCGCGCTGGCGCATCGTCAAGATCCCGTCACCGCAACGTGAAGCACCCGTCACAACAGATCGCCCGCGCACCGACTGCGGCTATGCTCGGCCGGTCACGCCATCGACACATCGGGGGAGCAGTGGCCGACTTCACGGTCAGCACCGAGTTCCTCGCCAAGCTGGCCAAGGACCTCAAAGGCTGCGGCGACGAACTCGACCAAGGACTCAAGGCGCTCAAGGAAGCGAGTCGCAGCGGACTGGGCTACGACTTCCTCGACGAGGCCTGCGGACACTTCCAGGGCACGTGGGAGTACGGGCTGAAGAAGGTCCGCGAGTGCGTCAAGATCCTTGACGACGGCCTGGAGCAGGTGCAACAGGGCTACGACAGCACCGAACAGGACACCACCAAGGCCCTCACCCCCCAGGGGCGGTCGTGACCGCCCCCACGCCGGACTGGTCCGGCCTCGGCTTCAACCCGACCCCCGGCGACACCGCCGCGGTCACCGGCCTCAGCGGCAGCCTGCGCCGGGTGGGCCAGCACCTGACCGACGTCCACACCACGCTCTCGCAGCTCTCCGCCAACCAGGGCCAGTGGACCGGCGAGGCCGCCAAGGCCTTCGCCGGCCAGTTCGGCAAGCTCCCCAAGTACCTCCAGGACGCCGCCGAATCGATCACCGCCGCCTACCAGGCCCTCGACGTCTGGTACACGGCACTGACCGAACACCAGCCCAAGGCCGCCGAGTTGGCCCGCGCCGCGGTCGCCGCCAAGCAGCAGAAGGAGCAGGCCGAACAGGCGCACACCGCCGCGGCCGCCGCCCCCGACCTCAAACTCGCCGGCCAGACCTTCCCCGACGACGCCGGCCTCGCCGCCGCCGAGCAGCGCTACGCCAAGGCGAAGGACCACCTGGACGCGGCCGCCGCACTCGTCGGCAGCGCCGCCAACGACCTCACCGAGCTCCAGAAGCAGGCCCACGAACTCGCCGGGGGCCACAAG
The DNA here is from genome assembly GCF_042720685.1 of Kitasatospora sp. NPDC058492. Lineage (NCBI taxonomy): Bacteria > Bacillati > Actinomycetota > Actinomycetes > Kitasatosporales > Streptomycetaceae > Kitasatospora > Kitasatospora sp. NPDC058492. Next base: position 36,360 of record NZ_JBHXMU010000063.1, on the reverse strand, counting down.
TCCGACGCCCACAAGACCGCGGCCGCCATCCGCAAGGCCGCCGACAGCAAGGCGCCGCCGGAGCCCGGCTGGCTCAGCAAGGTCGGCAACTGGCTCAAGAACCACGGCGCCGACATGCTCACCGTCGCCGCCGGCCTCTGCGGCGTCGCGGCGATCTTCTTCCCCGCCTTCGCGCTGCCGGCCCTCCTGCTGAGCGCCGCCGCCGCAGGCACGCACGCGACCAAGTACGCCCTTGAGGGCAAGCTGTGGCCGCCGCAGAAGAACATCGGCAACTGGCTGACGCTGGGCGGCGACGTGATCGGCGCGATCCCCGGGGTGGGCGTCGCGGCCAAGGGCCTGAACGCCACCCGGGGGGCGCGCGCCGCCGGTGGGAGCGTACGCGGCGCCATGAGCGCCGGTACGACCGAGGTCCGGGCCGCCGCCCGCGCCGTCGACCCGGCCAACCCGATCTTCACCACCGCGATCGAGAAGCCCGCCATCAAGCTCGGGGTCTCCAAGGCCACCGCGATGAACGTCTCCGACGGCGTCCAGGCCGCCACCACCTTCGGGCTCAACGTCCCGACGGCGTACGCCCTCAGCCAGGACAATCCGAGCGGCGGCCTCACCGACGCCGTCAACTACACCACCGGCGGCAACAACGTCATCGGGTCCGTCGGCGTCGGCACCGCCGGCGGCAAGGGGTCCGCCGTCATCGGCACCGTGTCCGCCGTCGGCAACCTGCTCGGCATGGGCGGATGGGCGGCCGGCTATGGCCGTTGAGACCACCGGGATTCCGCCGCTCTGGCTCACCCTGCCCGCGGGCTTCACCCCCCTCGACCTCGACGAGGACCTCGGCGACCGGATGGCCCGCACGGCGGAGGGCCTGGACGCGGCCTTCCCCGACGCCCGGCCCGAACAGAAGCTCGGCACCGTGATCGCCGCCGAGACCGCGCTGCAGACCCAACTGCGCGAGGGCGCGGTCCACGTCTCCAGCTGCCTCGTCCGGGCCGAGGACGGCGAGCCCATCCACGGCATGCTCACCGTCTTCGTCCGCCCGCAGGACCTCGGCGCGCCCGGCAGCTACCCCGCCCGAATCGCCGAACAGCTGGCCGAGGCCTGGCCGGACGCCGACGTCGGCGTGGTGGACCTGCCGACCGGCCGCGCCGCGCTCGCCGCCCGCGACCTGGCCGTCCCGGTGCCCGGCGCGGTGTTCGGCGTGCCCGAGTCCACCGTCAACACGGTGCGCCAGCTCGAACTGCTGATCCCGCACCCGTGGAGCCCGCACGTGGTCGCCGCCGTCTTCACCACCGAGGACCTCGACCACTGGGACGAGTGGCTGCCGCTCCTGGCCACCGCGTTCCGCGGCATCTCCTTCCACCCACCCCGGGACGAGAGCGCCGACGCGCTGCCACCCGACCAGTGGGACAACATCCGAAAGGCCTTCGGATGACGACCCTCCCACACGGCCAGGACACCCGCGACGGGCTCCGCCGCCTCCGCGGCACACTGGCCCTCATCGCCCTCTCCACCGCCATCCTCATCGGCGTCACGGCACTGAACGTGTACGTCAACTCGTTCGTCGCCACCATCGTGGGCTTCGCCTACCCCGTGGTCATGCTGCTCGCCCTCGCCCTACGACGCGACGCCGACAGCAACCCCGCGTTCCAGCGCAAGGCGTTCGCCTGGGGCGCAGGCATCGCCGCCGTCGCCTTCGTCGCCTACCTGTCGGGCTCCGTCGCCTGGACCAACCTGATCCTGGACTCGGGCCGGACGGTGCAGGCCGTAGTCCTCAACGAGAAGACGACCGACTCACTCCACGGCTCCGGACGGGCCTACGCCCTCGCCTCGACCGACCCGGCCGGCGAGATCCCCGGCGGCGACCTCGAAGAGAGCTCCACCCGGTTCAAACCCGGCGACGTCATCACCGTCCGCATCGACCCGGCCGGCCAGGTCGCCCCCAAACTCCCCGGCGAAGTCGACTCCACCGCCTACCTGTTGACATTCCTCGCCTGCAACGCCCTGATCGGCGGCACCCTGCTCTGGTCCGCACGCAGACCCACACCGCCACACGCCCCCTCCGACCCCGCGACCCGGATCGGTCCGTGACCCAGATCACTCCGTAGCCCGCAACCCCGCCGCTCCTCCGCGCATCTCTCCCTTCGCTCCTTCTCAACGCACGGACAGCACGGGGGGATGACGCCATGGCGGATGACGGACCGAAAGCCGGCGGCCCGGAGTTCAAGATCCGGCCGGGGGACCTGAAAGCGGCCGCGCCGACCTTCGAAGCCCAGAGCAAGGCACTCAAGGACGCCCTCGACACGCTCAAGCACACCCTCGCCGGCGCCGGCAGCCCGTGGGGCGACGACAAGCAGGGCAAGGAGTTCGCCCAGGCCTACAACGGCCCGCACGACCACGTGCTCTCCGCGCTGGACGTCCTGGTCAAAGGCCTCACCAGCATCCACGACGGGCTGAACGCCCACGCCGACAACCACACCGACGCCGACAACCACGTCCGCAAGGACCTCACGCCGTGATCGGCCGCCCGCCGCGGAGGGAGCCGGCGCGTGGGTGAGTCCGCGGCCGAGAAGATCGTCCGCAAGGTCACCGGTCTGTGGTGGCCCGACGCCGACCCGGACGAGCTCCGCACGGTCGCCGCCGCCTGGGACACGATGGCCACCGCCATCGACAACGTCACCGCGCCCACCCACCAGGCCGCCGCCGCCATCGTCGCCAACAACCACGGCCCCGCCATCGACGCCTTCGGCAAGTTCTGGGGCCAGTACTACGCAGGCAAGGGCAAGGGCTGGCTCCCCGATGTCGCCGCCGCCTGCCGCAACCTCGCCAAGGCCCTGCGCGCCTTCGCCGACGAGGTCGACAAAGCGCTCAAAAAACTCAAGGAAGAGGCCGCGATCGTCGGCGCGACCCTGGTCGCCGGCACCGCCCTCGCCATCTTCACCGCAGGCATCTCCGAAGCCGCCGCCGGCACCGCCGCCGCAGGCATCATCGCCACCGCCGCGGGCCTCGGCGTCGCCGTCTCCGAAACCATCGCCACCATCGCCGCCACCATCCTCACCGGCGTCGTCTTCGGCTCCGTCGAGGCCATCGCCGTCGACCTCGCCGTCGCCCAGCCGATCCGGGTCGAATTCTTCGACGACGGCGGCTACAGCCTCCAGGAAGCCGTCGACTCCGCCGAGACCGGCGGCGTGATGGGCGGCGCCGGCGGCGGCCTCGGCGCCGGCGGCCGCGTCGCCGCCAACGCCGCCGAGGGCGCCGAGAACGCCTCCGTCGCCCTCGCCGGCCTCGCCAAGGTCGCGGGCGCCGCCGACACCCTCCCCGGCCGCATGCTCACCGGCGCCGGCCTCACCTACGGCTACGACGCCACCTTCAAAACCGGCCCGGTCATGCCCCTCGACCTCATCCTCGGCGCCATCGGCACCGCGGCTGCTCCCAAAGGCGGCGGCCGCCGTCCGGGCGAGGCGCCCGACGGGTATCTCCCGAGAACCGGAGGGTCGGAGTACATCGACGGGGCGCAATCGAAACAGGCCGCGCAAGCGTACGAAAGGATTCGCAACACCACTGGCGACACGGATCGCATCGCCGCGAACACCGGTATCAGCCCGAACGTCCTCAACAGAGTCAAGGAGCACATCTTCGAGACGGTCCACAAGGACGTACCAGTACCCCCAGACGGGAAACCGATGACGGGCCGGTTCGCACCCTTCGACCACATCGCCGAAATGTGGACCAAAGCGGAATCCGGAACCCTATCCCCGGAGGAGGCCACGAAGTTCTATCGATGGGCCGCCCACGAAGGCGTCGAGAGTATACTCATGGCCCCGCCCCACAACATCCCGTATCGAGAGGGCAGGTGGGAAGAAGGGGTCAACTGGGCGACCGAGAACAGTTACGGCGCACATGATGTCGCACCGCATGAGAGCCACGCCGACCCATTCATAGCCTGGCCCAGACGCGGTCTTGAGAAGCCCGACTTCCCGCTGGCCGACGACCTGTCCAACCTTGACGAAATCGCCGCCCTGATCCTCGCGAAGAAGAAGAACTGATGGACATCGCAGACACTTTGGCCAACCGACTGCTCAACGTCGACTGGTCCCCTCTGGACACAGACCCTCGCCTGCGCATCTCACTCATGCGGGAATTCCTGTGGCGCTCGGCGCTGTGGGCTCACCAGCTCGGCTCTGATGCATGGCCGTTCTTCGATGTGGCCGCGCTGATCGACCCGTCAGTGCGCGCCGATCCCGACCTGGTCGAACAGGTCTCGAAGAGCTGCGCCCTTCAGTATCCGGCCGTTCAACAGGCCTGCGTAGGGGCGCTGCACTTCGCCGCTCTCCAGGGAGCATCCAAAGTCCCGTTCCAGTTGCCCAACCCGTTCGAACCGATCGTCTCCCTCTTCGAGAACGGTGGCGGCTTTACCCTCGACGGAACCGGGATGATCGACATCGATATCGACGCGAGCATGAGCAAAGGCAAGATGGAGGACTGGCTGGGGCGCACCTCGCCTGCGGCATGACGGACTTCAGCACCCGTAAGAGGCACCACGAAGCCTGAACTCGCCATATTCATCCATCGATATCTCGACATCGAAGTGGCTGTGAGAACGCCTGGATCGAATTCGAGACCACCGACGGCATGTAGGCCTACCTGACGAAGGTCCGCGCCGGCCTCTTCCTCCACCCCGAGGAAGTCCCCCTCCCGCCCGGCCAGCCCCCGTGGCCGGGGGCGAGGGGACGCGTCGTACTCTTCCAGCCCGATCGGACGCACGCGGGGAGAGTCATGGGTACGACCAGGGACCGTAGCCGGGCCACCGTGCTGAGCGCTGTCCTGGTCCTGGGCGTCCCCGTGGGGACGTTCGGGCTGGTGCTCGCGGGCACCTACCTCGGCGGGGGCGCCGCGTCGCTGCTCGGGCTGGTGCTGGTGGTGGCCTGGGTGGTGGGTCTGGTGCGGCTGCTGGGGCGGTGGGTGGGCTGTTGGGTGGCGCTGTTCGCCGTTCTCCTCGCGGGCCTGGCGACGGGGGCCGTGGCCATGGCGCGGGACGACGTGATCCTGCGGCTGTCCGGCGAGACGGTGACGGCCCGGGTCACCGGGGAGACGGACCGTCTCGCCGGGAAGCACCCGTCCTCGATGTACGACCTCGCGGCCGAGGACGGCACTGCGTTGCCCGGCGGCGAGTTGTCGACGGGGCTGCGCGCGCTCGCGGTCGGCGACCGGGTGACGGTCCGTTTCGATCCGGCCGGCCGCGCCGACCCGCAGCGCCCGGGGGACATCAGTCTTCCCCGGGATCTCGGGCTCGCCGTCGGGCTGACGGCCGCCCTGATGCTCGCCGTCGCCTGGCTGGGCCGCGAGTCGGCCCGGCGGCGAGGCGGCGGAGCGGCCGGGCCGGTGTCCTGACCTGACCTCGGGGAGCAGGAAGTCGGCCGGGCCGACTTCCTGCTCCGGGGGGATCGTTCAGCCCAGCAGTCCGGGCAGTTCCGCGACCGAGCCGAGGACGTGCGTCGCCCCGTCGGCCCGCAGCCGGGCCTCGTCGTGGGCGCCGGTGAGCACGCCGGCGACGACGGACGCTCCGGCCCGTACGCCGGTCAGCATGTCGTAGCCGGTGTCGCCGGCGACGGCGATCTGCCGCACCGACTCGACTCCGGTCCGCAGCAGCGCGGTGAGCGCGAGGTCCGGGTAGGGGCGGCCGCGGCCGGCCTCGGCGGGGCTGAGGGTGAGGTCGGCGACGGACTGCCAGCCGAGGGCGGTGAGGATGCGGTCCTGGGTGGCCCGGGAGAAGCCGGTGGTGAGGGCGACCTTCCGGCCCTGGCCGCGCAGTTCGGCGATGGCTTCGGCGGCGCCGGGCAGGGCGGCGCAGTGCCCGGCGTCGACGAGGTCGTGGTAGGCGGCCTCGAAGGCGGTGTTGGCCCGCTGGGCCTTGTCCTCGTCCCCGAAGAGGTGCCGGAAGACGGAGATCTTGGATTCGCCCATGGTGGCGCGGACGTGGTCCAGCATGGGGCCGAAGCCCGGGCTGCCGGCCTCGACGCCGAGCGTCCGGGCGGCGGCGGTGAAGGCCTGTTCGACGAGGCCGTCGTCGGCCACGGTGGTGCCGGCCATGTCGAGGACGACCAGGCGGATATCAAAGGACATGTCAACTACCCTTACAGGTTTGCGAGTTCGGCGGTGGTTTCGGCGATGGCCGGGGAGCAGGTCATGCCGCGGCCGCCGGGGCCGGTGACGAGCCAGACGCCGTCGCGGAGTCGTTCGCGGTGGACGACCCGGGTGGTGTCGACGCACTGCGCGTACACCCCGGCCCAGCGGCGGCGGACGCGCGGCAGGGGGCGGCCGAGCAGGTCCTCGGCCACGCCGACCAGGTGGTCGTACGGGTCCTCGACGACGTCGAAGCCGAACGGCTGGTCGTACTCGTGGGTGTCGCCGATGGTGAGGCCGCCGTCGCGCCGCTGGACCATGAGCAGCTGCATCTTGTGTTCGGCGGCGACGTCGGGCTGCGGCTGGGTGTCCCGGAGGCGGTCCAGGGCGGTGCCGGCGAAGGCCGGGTAGTAGCGGAAGCTGTCGCCGTCGGCGACGGAGGTGGTGAGGGTCTCGCCGAGCGGGTCGGTCTGCATCATCTGCAGCCGGACCTTGCGCACGGGCAGTGAAGGGGCGAGTTCGCGGACGAGGCCGCCGAGCCAGGCACCGGTGCAGAGGATGACGAGGTCACCGGTGTGGACGTCGCCGTGGTCGTCGCGGACGGCGTTCTCGCCGATCACGTCGCGGACCTCGCGGCCGGGCAGGAAGGTGTAGCGGCCGGTGGCCTGGAGGGCGGCGCGCAGCGCGGGCTGGGCGGTGCGGGGTTCGACGGCGGCGTCGCGCTCGCACCACAGGGCGCCGAGGAGTTCGCCGCGCAGGGCGGGGTTGGCGGCCCTGGTCTGGTCGGCGTCGAGCAGCCGGTAGCCGCGGGCTGCGGCGTCGGGCAGGGTGAGTGCCTGTTCGGCGACGGCGAGTTCGGCCTGGGTGCGGATCGCGGTGAGCGATCCGTTGGCGCGGAAGCCGAGGTCGGGGACGCGGGCGCCGATGCCTTCCCACAGTTCGCGGGCGCGCAGCGCGGTGTCCAGTTCCTCGCCCTGCGCGCGGCCGCTGACCCAGACCAGGCCGAAGTTGCGCACGGAGGCGCCGCGCGCCTCGGTCTCGCGCTCCAGGTGGACGACCTCGTGGCCGCGTTCGACGGCCTGCCAGGCGTGCATGGTGCCGAGCACGCCTGCTCCTACGACGATGACTCTCATGCGGCCAGGCTGGTGCGCCCAGGTGTCCTGGGGGCGTCCCGGTAGCGTCCCGCAGATGAATCACCCGAAAAGTTGTACAGACAACCCTGGGGACCGGGTAGGGCCTACGGCCGCAGCACCCGCGCCCGCAGGTAGTTGCGCCGCCCGAAGTTCGGCTCGTCCACCGCCGTCAGCTCCTCCACCTGGAACCGGTACAGCGCCGCCGCCCCGCCCCCGGTGAGGAACTGCCGCCGCACCTGCTCGTCCTGCGCGAAGGACGGGTACCGCCCCTGGTAGGCGGCCAGCGCCGCCTCGGCCTGCCGCCCCCAGGCCTCGCTCGCGCCGCCGGTCAGTTGCAGGCCGCGCAGCTGCTCGCCGAAGACCGGCGGCGGCAGGAAGACGGTGGCGGCGGCCCGGGCCTCCTCGGCTAGGTGGTGGCTGTGCCGGGTGGAGCGCTCGCTGACGAAGTACAGGACGAGGTCGTCGTCGTACGCGAAGAAGGCCAGGTTGGCGTGCGGGCCGTGCTCGTGGCCGGCGGTGGCGAGGGTGAGCACCATGGCCTCGGCGAGCAGGCCCTCGACGCCCTTGTGCGGCGACTCGCCCGGCCAGTCCCCCTGCGTGATGTCGAGTCGGTACGGCATTGGCACTCCCTCCGCTGGCACGCCCGGCGCTCCCGCGCCCCGGCACGACTGAGCCGGGCGGGTTCCCCGCGAAGGGGCCCCACGCCCGGCTCACATGCTCTACCCGCCACCCCGGCCAGACAAGGGTCGGACGGGCTACGGGGAGGCTACGGAATCAGCGCTGTCGGGTCTCGCCGCCAGTACTGCCGGCACCCGCCGTTCAGCGCTGCCGGCACCCGCCGCCAGTACTGTCGGCCGTCGCCGTCAGTGCTGACGCGTCCCGTACGCCGCGTGGCGGCCCGCCGTCGCCGGCACCGCGCCCGGACCGAGCAGCGGGCGCAGCGCACCCGCCCGCATCCGGTCCACCAGCGGCCCGCAGCGGCCGGCGAGCGGCGCCAGCACCACCGCGACCAGGAGGCCGACCAGCGCGCCGACGGCCACGTCGTGCGGGTAGTGCACGCCGACCCAGACCCGGGAGGCTCCCATCAGCACCGCGAAGATCCCGGCGATCCAGCCGAGCCGCCGGTCGGCGAACCAGAGTGCGGTGGCGGCGGCGAAGGCGATCACGGTGTGGTTGCTGGGGAAGGACCAGTCACCGGCGCCGGGGCAGGTCTCCAGCGAGATGCTGCCGGGGATCTGGGCGCACGGCCGGACTTCTTCGACCATGCCCTTGAGCACCGAGTTGACGCCGTACGCGACGACCACGATCACCGGCGAGGCGAGCACCTTGGCCATCACGGCCGAGTCGGCGCCGCGCGCCCGCCACCAGGCGTAGAGCATGAAGACCGCGAACAGGCCGAGGCCGAGCGCCGACCAGACCTTGATCAGCTCGTCCAGCCAGTGCGGGGCGGCTTGCGCCCACCCGTTCACCCGGGTGTAGAGGCTGCCGTCGATGCCGCTGCCGTCGTAGACGGCGAGAGCCCGGGAGGACGTCACTTGTCACCTCCGTGACGGTGCGCCTTACGGGCGCGGAACAGTTCGAGAACAATGGGGAGCACGGAGACAACTACTACCAGACCGATGATCGGGAGCAGATATCTGTCGATGCTGGGGATCGACGATCCGAGCCCGTACCCGGCGAGCACGACGCCGACCGTCCAGAGGGCGCCGCCGGTCACCTGCCAGAAGGTGAACGAGCGGACCGGCACTTCGAGCACGCCGCAGAGCGGGTTCAGCACCGTTCGGACCACGGGGATGAAGCGGGCGAGCACGATCGCCTTGCCGTGGCCGTACTTGCCCAGCAGTTCCTCGGCCCGCTCGACGCCCTGCAGCAGGCTCCTGCGCTCGGTGCGGCGCAGCAGCGCGCGGCCGCCGCGCTTGCCGATCAGATAGCCGACCTGGGCGCCGGCCAGCGCGCCGACCAGGGCGGCGGGCAGCACCTGGTAGAGCTCCAGCTGCGGGCCCTTGGTGGCGCCGGGCACGCACAGCAGGCCGGCGGTGAACAGCAGCGAGTCTCCGGGCAGGAAGAAGCCCACCAGCAGGCCGGTCTCGGCGAAGAGCACGACGGCGATGCCGAGTGCGCCGAAGGCGGCGAGCAGCGAGGACGCGTCCAGCGGGTTCACCGCGAGGTGAGCGGCCGGATCGGCGAGGAACTGAAGCAAGGCTGGCGGACCTCCCGTACGTTGGGGGGCGGTTCACAGCGGAACCCGCCCCGACCGTCTACAGTGACGTAGACGGTCTACATGACTGTAGACGAAACCTGGAGGAAGCGCCGCCATGTCCGACGTACCGTCCGCCCGCCGGCCTGCCGGGGAGCTGGAGGCCGAGGTGCTGGCCGCGCTCTGGTCGGCCCGGCAGCCGATGACCCCGCAGGACGTCCAGTCGGCACTCGGCGGGGACCTCGCCCGCACCACCATCGCCACGATCCTCGCCCGCCTGCACGACAAGGGCACCGTGGAGCGCACCCGGGCCGGCCGCGCCTACGCCTACATCCCGACCGTCCAGGACACCGCGGGCCTCGCCGCCCGCCGGATGCACACCGAGCTCGGCCGCGAGGCCGACCGCTCCACCGTGCTCGCCCGCTTCGTCTCCGACCTCTCCGCCGAGGACGAGCAGCTGCTGCGCGACCTGCTCGGCGACGGCGCCCCGGGCCTCGGCTCCGCCCCGGGCACCGACGGCGGCACCCCCGGTCTCGGCCCCCTCCCGGGCACCGCCCCCGCCCCCGGCCACCGCACCCCCGGGGCGGCCGGATCGTGATGATCGCCGTCTGGGCCCCGCTGCTGCTGCCGTTCCTGGCCGCCCCGCTGGCCCGCCGCCTCGCCGACGCGCTGCCGCCCCGGGCCGCCGCCTGGATGCTCGCCGGGACGTCCGCCGTGCTGGCCGGCGGCACCCTCTGCTCGCTCGGCCTGCTCGCCGCCGCCGGGCTGCTCCAGCTGCCGCCGGTCGCCGCGATCGGCCACCTGTCGCTGCCCTGGCTCACCGCCGCCGCACCCGACGCACCGGTGGCGGCCGCCGCGGCCGGCCTGGTGCTCGCCGCGCTGACCGCCCAGGCCGTCCGCACCGCCCGCCGCCACCGGCTGGAACTGCGCGAGGCCCGGGCCGCCCTCCCGGCCTGCGCCGCGACGGCCTGCCCCGCGCCGGCCGAGGGCCGGCATCCGGACGCGCGCCCCGGGCACGCCACCATGCGCCGGGCACGCACCCCGCAGGCCGTCCTGGCCGGCGCCCGCACCCTGCTCCAGCCGGGCGAGCACCCGCTCGCCGTCCTCGACGACGAGCGCGCCGACGCCTTCGCCCTGCCGGGGCGCCTGCCCCTCCCCGGCCGGCCCGGCGAGCCCGGCCGGATCGTGGTCACCTCCGGCATGCTGCGCATCCTCACCGGGCCCGAGCGGGCCGCCCTGCTCGCCCACGAACGCGCCCACCTGACCGCCCGCCACCACGTCTTCCTCGCCCTCGCCGAGCACGCCGCCGACCTCCACCCGGCGCTGCGGCCGCTGCGCGCGCCCCTCGGGTACCACCTGGAGCGCTGGGCCGACGAGGTGGCGGCCGCCCGGGTCGGCGACCGCACCGTGACCGCCCGCGCGGTCGGCCGGGCCGCCCTGGCCGCCAGCCGCTCCCCGTGGCCGGCCCGGCCCCGACTCGTCCCCGCCGCCCACTCCGGGCCGGTCCCGCGCCGGGTCGCCGCCCTGCTCCAGCCCCGCCCGGCGGCCACCACCACCGGCACCCGCCTGCGCGCGGTGGCGATCGCGCTGGCCGCCTGCCTGGCGCTGAGCACCGCCGCCTCCCTGGAGGCCACCGCCGACCTGCACCACACCGTCGAGGCGGCCCAGCGCGGCACCGGCGCGGAACGCTGACCGCCGAGCCTGCACCAGGCCCACATCAGGCCTCGCACCAGCACCGCACCAGGCCCACGCAAGGCCCGCATCAGGTCCCGCACCAGGCCTCGCACCAGGCCCGCGTCGGGCTCACACCAGGCCCACACCAGGACCCCCGCTAGTCATCACACCTCGGCATGTCCACGGTCATACCGTCCGGTATGCCGAGTTGGCAGACCCCGTCCCCAGACCCTCACCGCCCCCGTACGCTTTCGTCAGCGCGTCGACCCCGGCGCGGCCTCGAACGGCGGCGAGGAGCAACGCGAGTGCGGCAGACCGGACGGCAGTCCCGACGACCAGAACGCCGCACCGCGCCGAGCGCGGCCGAGCTGGCCAGGGTCCACGACCGCACCCTCGCCGAAGCCGCCGCCCGCGAACTCGTCCAGCCCCCCTACCCCGACCCCGGCTCCCCCGGCCGGCTCGAACCCCGCCCCGAGATCGGCGACTCCTGGGCCCGGCTGCGCCGCCTCGGGCTCGACCCCGACGCCGGCGCCGCCGCCGTCCACCTCGGCCCCGCCGAGATCGAGCAGCGCCGCCGCACCAGCGGCCTGGACGCGGTCCTGTCGGTGCTGCGCGACACCCTGCTCCAGCCGGTCGGCCAGAGTCCGCTGATCCTCGCCATCGCCGACGCCGAGGGCCACGTGCTGTGGCAGGAGGGCGAGCGCGCCCTGCGCCGCAGCGCCGACCGGATCGGCTTCCTCACCGGCGCCCGCTGGATCGAGGAGAGCGTCGGCACCAACGGCATCGCCGTCGCACTGCGCGCCCAGCGCCCGATGCACGTCCACTCCGCCGAGCACTACCTGCGCAGCCACCACTCCTGGACCTGCGTCGCCGCCCCCGTGCACGACCCGGGCACCGGGCGGCTGGTCGGCGCGATCAACCTCAGCGGCCCGGCCCGCAACGTCCGCCCGTACCTGCTGCAGCTCACCGCTACCGCCGCCCGGCTCGCCGAGACCGAGCTGCGCGCCCACCGGCTGGAGGCGCTGCACCAACTACGTACCCTGGCCGCCCCGATGCTCGCCCGGGTGGCCGGCCCGGCCCTGGTGGTGGACTCCGCCGGGTGGACCGCCGCCGCGGCCGGGCTGCCGCCGCCCGGCCGGCTGCGGGTGCCGGTCGGCGGCTGGGGAACCGCCGCCGTGCACTGGGTGCCGGGCCTCGGCGAGTGCGCCCTGGAACCGCTCGCGGACGGCTGGCTGGTGCGACCGGTCCGGCCGCCCGAGGCGGACGGCTCCGGCACGGTGACGGCCGAACAGGCCGAGCAGGCCGAGGGCGCCCGGCTCCGGCTCGACCTGCGCCGCCAGGACCGCCCGGAGCTGACCGTCCGGGGCGCGGCCGGCAGCTGGTCGCACCCGCTCAGCCCGCGCCACGCCGAACTGCTGCTCCTGCTCGCCACCGGACGCGAGGGCAGCACGGCCGCGCAGCTCGCGGAGGCGCTGTTCGGCGACCCGGGCCGGACGGTGACGGTCCGCGCCGAGCTGTCCCGGCTGCGCCGCTACCTGGGCGGCCTGCTGGCCCACCGGCCGTACCGCATCGCCGAGTCGGTGCTGGTCACGGTGGACGGGCCGGACGACCCGTACGACCTGCTGCCGGCCTCCTCGGCCCCGGCCGTCCGGCGGCTGCGGGCCGGGCTGGCCGCGGGGACGGTGCGGCTGCCGAGCGCGGCGCCCGTCCCGCCGCCGCGCGGGCCCGCCGGTGCCCCGACCGGGCCTCAGCCGCCGGCGAGCAGCGCGGCCAGCTGGGCGTCGGTCGGGCCGCAGACGCGCTCCGCCTCGGCGGAGACCAGCGCGTAGGTACGGTCCAGCCACGCCTGCACCCGGGGCTTGGAGGCCTCCAGCAGGGCGCTGCCGTGCGGTGATTCGAGCGCCAGGTGCAGCGTCGAGCCGTGGCACGGGCAGTACGCCGGCCACAGTTTGACGTCGCCCTGGCCGCTCAGCGCCTGCAGGCCGTCGCGCAGCAGCTCGCGCGAGAACACCCAGTCGGCCTCGTCCGGCCGCCCCAGATGGAAGGTCAGCAGCACCTCGTACGGGCGCGCGGCCTCGAACCGGAACCGGGTGCGCACCTCGCCGACCACCTCCTCGCCCAGCGAGATCCGCAGCATCAGCACCTCCTCCACCGCCGCCGGAGCGGCGGTGGAGCCGTCCCCATCGCCGCCCGTGGGGGTGGCGGCGAGGGGTGCACTGGAGGCTGCGGACAGCGGGTCGGGCGGCATGACGGTCTCTCCGGGACGGCGTGGGATGACCTCAGCCTGGGCCACTTCCGGCCGGGCGGGCAAGGGTTGCAAGGAGGTTGCATTAATCCCTGTCCGGGCAGCCCGGCCGCCATCGCCGACTTATCAGACGGATCGTCAACTTCCTTCCGTCGAACGGGTGTCCACGAAATGGATCAAAACCGTCCAGGCCACGACGAGCCGCTGGTACGCTCTCCCCCTCCCGGCGCGGGCCCCACCCGGACCCCGGCCGACCGACCCCGGGCGGCCGATGCCGGCCCGGTGGCAGCGCATGGGAGAATACCGCGACCGCGACGGCGACTTCGGGGAGGGAGGGGTCCGGTGGCTGCGCGCGAGGACACTGCGCGGGACGTTCGGCACGAGCCCGAACGGCACGGCCGGCACGGGCGGCCACGCCCGTTCGGCGGCCGGTTCCGGCTGCCCACCCTGCGCTTCTCCGGTGCCGCGATGGCGATGTCCACCGTCGTCGGCATCAGCATCGCCACCACCCTCCTGCTCAACGAGCAGCAGGGCGTGGGCCGGCGGGCCGGGGTCGCACGCGTCGGCACCACCCCGCCGCCCACCCCCGCCGCGGGCGACCAGGCCGAGGCCGCCGCCGACCGGGCCCCGACCGCGCCGAACCCGACCGCGCCGAACCCCGCCGACCTCCCGGCCACCGGCCGGCCGCCCGTACCGAGCCCCTCGGCGCACCACCCCGGGGCGGCGGAGGACACGGCCGCCACAGCCGCCTCGCCCAGCGCCTCTCCCCACGCGCCCGGCACCCGGTCGGCGCTCCCGGAGCCCACCGGCGGACAGGCCGCGGCCGAACCCATGGCCGACCACGGCCCCGGCGCCCGGCCGGCTGGCACCGGCGAGCCCGCCACGCCGGCCGACGCCGCCGCGCCCTCGCCGTCGGCCCAGCCCGTCGCGCCCGTCGCCGAGCAGCCGGCCGACCCCTCTTCGCCCTCCCCCTCGCCGACCACGCCGCACGCACCCGGACCCCGCCCGGCCGCCCCGGCCCAGCCCGCACCGCCGCCGCCGCCCGGCGCAGTTGCCCCGGGCACCGACGGCCCGACCGCCGGCGCCCCTGGCCCGGACACCGAGCCGGACACCGACCAGGCCCTGACCGGCGTCGCCACGGTCACACCGCTCGGCCGGGACGGCCTCCGGCACCAGCTCGACCTCGCCGTCACCGAGCCGCTCACCGCACTTCAGACCGAATTCCGGCTTGCCCCAGGCGAGTTGGCCCCCGGCAGCGGCACCGCCTGGACCGACCTGCCCGGCGCGGTCGTCACCGCCCAACAGGAGCGCGGCACCCTGGTCTACCGCTTCACCACCCCGGCCGGCACCGACGTCCCGCCCGGCCACTACGCCTTCGGCGTGCGCGGCACCCGCCCCGCCGCCGAACCCTCGGGGCCCACCGGCCCGTCCGGCCCCTCACTCCCGTCCGGTCGGCCCGCTTCGTCCGGCCCGGTCCGCAAGGCCGCCGCGGCGGAGAGCTGGAGCGCCGCCGCCTTCGGCATCGACCGGCCCCGGGCGGTCGCCGCCCTCGGCGCCTTCGGCCCGGTCGCACCGCAGCCCGTCGCGCCGCCGCCGGTCGCGCCGCCGCCGGTCGTGCCCGAGGCACCCGGGCTCCCGCCGCGCCCCAGCACGCCGACCGCCTTCGCGCCCCGCTGACCTCCGGCCGCGTTGTCCCGCCGCCTTGCCACCGTGCGGCCTTGCCGGGGCCTGCCACTCAACCCCGCCACCCAACCCCGCCGCCCGGCCGTACCGTCCGACGATCCGACAGGTCACCGCCCCGGCCGGGCTCATCCCGACGCGCCCGTTCGTTACTGTGGGCAGCACCCGGCCCGGCGGTCCCAGCGGCCCCGGCCGGCCGCCGTTCCGCACCCGAGGAGGAGTCCGTGTCCACCGTCCTGACCCAAGGCGGCAACGCCCCGCTGACCGCCGCGCGGGTGACTGTCGAGGTCACCGCGCCCAAGGCGCTGGACGTCTCCGGCCTGCTGCTGACCGACGCCGGAAAGGTGCGCTCGGACGACGACTTCGTCTTCTTCAACGCCCCGCACGGCCCCGGCGTCAGCCACCGCCCGGCCGCCGCCGGAGCGCCGGACGCGATCACCGTCGACACCCTGGCCGTCCCGGCCGGCATCACCAAGATCGTGGTGACCGCCAGCCCCGCCGACCAGTCCTCCACCTTCGCCGGGATGGAGCCGACCGCCACCGTCCGCGACGCCGACACCGGGCAGGCCCTGGTCACCTTCACCCCGCCGCAGCTGGGCCAGGAGACCGCGCTCATCGTGGTCGAGGTCTACCAGCGCGGCGGCGCCTGGAAGGTGCGCGCGGTCGGCCAGGGCTACGCCAACGGCCTGGCGGGCATCGCCACCGACTTCGGCGTCTCCGTCGACGACTCCCCGGCCGCGACCCCGGCCCCGGCCGCCCAGGCCCCCGCCCCCGCCACTCCCCCCGCGGCCCCTCCGGTCGCTCCCCCGGCTCCCCCCGTCGACCCGCGGATCGCCCTCGCCGCCACCCCGCCCGCGCCCCCCGCGCCCCCGGTCGCCCCGCCGGCCCCGTCCGCCCCCGCCAAGATCACCCTGGACAAGGGCCGGGTCAACCTGGTCAAGGGCAGTTCGGTCTCCCTGGTGAAGAACGGCCGTCCGTTCCTCTCCTCGGTCCGGATGGCGCTCGGCTGGGAGCCCGCCGGCCGCGGCCGCAGCGTCGACCTGGACGCCTCCTGCCTCGCCTTCGACGCCCAGCGCAAGAAGCTGGAGACGGCCTGGTTCATGAAGCTGACCGTCTTCAAGGGCGCGATCGCCCACTCCGGCGACAACCTCACCGGCGGCGGAGCCGGCGACGACGAGTCGATCACCGTCCACCTGGACGGCCTGCCGGCCGAGGTCACCGGCCTGGTCTTCGTCGTCAACTCCTTCTCCGGCCAGCGGTTCACCGAGGTCAAGAACGCCTACTGCCGCCTGCTGGACGCCCGGACGGAGGAGGAACTGGTCCGCTTCGACCTCACCCACTCCGAGCCGCACACCGGCGTGGTGATGTGCAAGCTGGTCCGACAGTCGTCCGGCGAGTGGGTGATGACCGCGATCGGCGAGTACGTCGACGCCAAGACCGCCCGGGCGATGGTCGATCCGTCCGCCGCCCTGCTCTGAACCGTCTCGCCACACCCCTCGCCGGCCCGCCCCGACGCCCAGGGCCGATCGGCCCAACGTCACGGCCGCACACGCGAATTCACCCTCCTGAGGGATCAAGTCGTCCACCCGCCGACTCGATCTACCTCTAGGGGGGTGAATCGCGCTCTCCCGCGCACTCGTTGAGGGAGAGACCGTGCCACGCTTCCTGTCCCGCCTCGCCGTCGCCGGCACCGCCGTCGCGCTCACCGCCGGCCTGATCACCCCGTCCGCCGCCCAGGCCGCCGCCGAACCGGCCGGCCGCGTCCGGACGCTCGCCTGGGCCGCACTGGGCGACTCCTACACGGCCGGCTTCGTCGAGGCCGCCGGCGCCGAGACCGAACCCCGCGACGGCTGCGCCCGCACCACCGGCTCCTACCCCGAGCTGATCCGCCGCGGCCTCGGCCCCCTGGTCGAGCTGCGCAACGTCAGCTGTGCCGGCGCCACCGTCAAGGACGTCTACCAGACCAAGGAAGCCCCGCCCGGCCGCCCGCTCCCGCCGCTCGGGACCAACCCCGGCGCCCCCTTCCCACCGGTCCCGTCGCAGATCGACGCCGTCTCCCCGGGCGCCGACGTGATCACCGTCGAGATCGGCGGCAACACCCTCGGCTTCGCCGAGATCCTCAAGGGCTGCATCGAACTCGGCGCCGCGGTCCTCGGCCAGGGCACGCCCTGCAAGGACAAGTTCGACGCGAGCCTGCCCGACCGCTTCAACCAACTGCGCGGCGACTTCGACCAGATGCTCGGCGCCCTGCACGCCAAGGCCCCGTCCGCGCGGCTGCTGGCCGTCGGCTACCCCCACCTCGTCCCCGAGGACGCCACCCGCTGCACCTACGGCAACCTGGAGCAGTTCGCCACCTTCACCACCGGCGACCTCGCCTGGGCGCGGACGGCCATCCTGGAACCGCTCAACGCGATCATCGCCCAGCGGACCGCCGCCCGCGGCGACGCCTTCGTCGACCTCTACCCCTCCACCACCGGCCACAGCGTGTGCGACCAGGACCACTGGCTGGACGGCGTGCTGACCAGCATCATCCCGCTGCGCTACGCCCTGGTGCACCCCAACGCCAAGGGCCAGGCCCACGCGGCCGCCCTGGTCGAGGACGCCGTCCTGAGCTGACCAGCCGCACCGGAAGCGGCCGCACCGCAAACGGTCGCGCACCGAGAACCAGTCGAAAACCAGTGGCAGGCCCCTCCCGCCGCGGATCATGCTGAGCGGATGCTCATCCGCGAAGCCACCCCCGAGGACTGGCCTGCCGTCTGGCCCTTCTTCCACACCGTCATCGCCGCCGGCGAGACGTTCCCCTACCCCCTCGACCTCTCCTCCGACCTCGGCCGGGAGTGGTGGATGCTCACCGCGCCCCATCGCACGGTGGTCGCGGTGGACGAGGCCGGCACGGTCGTCGGCACCGCCAACATGACCCGCAACCGCCCCGGCAACGGCGCGCACGTGGCCAGCGCCAGCTACCTGGTCGACCCGGCGCACCACGGCCGCGGCATCGGGCGGGCCCTGGTCGAGTACACCCTCGACTGGGCCCGCACCAACGGCTACCGCGCCATGCAGTTCAACGCCGTGGTCGCCAACAACCACCACGCCGTGAAGCTCTACCAATCCCTCGGCTTCGACATCGTCGGCACCGTCCCCGAAGCCTTCCACCACCCCGTCGACGGCTACGTCGGCCTGCACGTCATGCACCGGTCGCTGTAAGGGAGTTCGCTACTCCTCGATCGCCCCGCCGACCCGCCGCAGGTGCTGCCGGAAGCTGTACGAAGGATCGGCGGCGCGGCGCTCCAGGTACTCGTCGAAGGCGGTCTGCCGGCGCAGCGTGTCACCGGAGGCGATCCGCCCGGCCTGCGCACGCTCGGTCCCGGCGATCGCGGCGGCCGCCTCCAGCACCTCCCCGGCCCGGTCGGCCGGGACGAACAGCACCCCGTCCGCGTCGCCGAACACCACGTCCCCGGCGCCCACCAGGTGCGGCCCGACCCGCGCCGTCACCAGCGCCTCCGGCTCCCGCCCGTCCAGCCGAACCGGCCCCAGCGGCAGCGCGCCGTAACTGAACACCGGCAGCCCGATCTCCACCAGTTCGGGGGTGTCCCGGTGCAGCCCCCACACCACGATCCCGGCGATCCCGGCGGCCCGCGCCTCCAGCACCGCGAGGTCCCCGATGCAGGCCTCGTCGGTCCGCCCGCCGTTGTCGATCACCAGCACGTCGCCGTCCCGGGCCGCCCCGTACGCCTCCAGGAACACGTCCACGCTCCCGTAGTGCCGCACCGGCAGCACCCGCCCCGCGACCCGCCCCCCGGCCACCACCGCCGCCACCCCCACCGGCGCCGCCCTGAGCCCCACCCCCAACCGCACACACGCATCCGCCACCAACGGCGTCGACAGCCCCGCGAACTCCTTCAGCATCCCCAACTCCTCCCGCCAAAGCCCCAGTTCATCAGCATCGGGATGCTATGCCAGGCCTCAAACTCACACCATCGAGTGAAAACCAACCGTGCACGGCATAACTCCGTCGAGCACCGAATAGCGTGACGCATATCTGAAGGAGGGGCATCATGAGTGCTGTGGCGCATGAGCAACCGATCACGGACTCCCCATCGCAGGCTGACATCCTGCTGGAGAGCTTCCTGAGCCTGCACTCCCCCGAAGGCTTCCGAGCCGAGCTCATCGAGGGAGAGATCATCGTGGCACCACCGCCGGACGGCAACCACGAGGACTACATCGACCTGCTGATCGACCAGGTGAAAGCAAAGTCCCAGGTCCACATGCAGGCATCGGGCCATAAGGGCCTCCGTCTGGTGAGCGGCGGCCTCTGCCCGAAGAACCACGTCATTCCGGACACGACCTTCGCTCCAAGGGAACTCCGCCTCTTCCGCGACGCGCCGCCCTGGATGGAGCCCGACGGCGTCGCGATGGTCGCGGAGGTCACCTCCAGCAAGCCCGACCAGGACCGCATCGCCAAACGCCACTGCTACGCCCGCGCCGCGATCCCGCTGTACCTCCTGATCGACCGCGAGCGGGCCCAGGTCAGTCTCTTCAGCAATCCCCACCGCGACGAGTACACCGAGGTGCACCTGGCAGCCTTCGGCGAACCGCTCGCCCTCCCCGCCCCGTTCGAGTTCGAGTTGGACACCAAGGACTTCCTCTAGAAGTCCCGGGAACGCGACAAACGGCCCGCACCCCCCTTCCACCGGGGGTGCGGGCCGTCGTCGTGCGGGTGCGCGCGGGTCAGCCGCGGGTGGCCATGGCGCGCAGGAAGAAGGTGAGGTTGGCCGGGCGCTCGGCGAGGCGGCGCATGAAGTAGCCGTACCACTCCTGGCCGTAGGGCAGGTACACGCGCATGGTGTTGCCCTCGCCGGCGAGGCGCAGCTGCTCCTCGGGGCGGATGCCGAACAGCATCTGGTACTCGAAGGAGTCGCGCTTGCGGCCGTTCCACTGGGCGAGCTGGCCGGCGATCTTGATCATGTTGGGGTCGTGCGAGGCGATCATCGGGTAGCCCTCGCCGGCCATCAGGACCTTGAGCGCGCGGACGTACGCGAGGTCGACGTCGTGCTTGCCCTGGAAGGCGACCGACTCGGGCTCCTTGTAGGCGCCCTTGCACAGGCGCACGCGCGAGCCGGGGCCGGAGAACTCGCGGCAGTCGGCCTCGGTGCGGCGCAGGTAGGCCTGGAGCACGACGCCCAGCCAGGGGAAGTCGGCCCGCAGCTCGCGCGCGATGGCGAGGGTGGAGTCGGTGGTGGTGTGGTCCTCCATGTCGAGGGTCACCGTGGTGCCGGCGTCGGCGGCGGCCTCGCAGATGCGGCGGGCGTTCTCCAGCGCGATCTTCTCGCCGTCCACCGGGAGGAACTGGCCGACGGCCGACAGCTTGACCGACACCTCGGCGCCGGCCGCGAGGCCGGTCTCCTTGAGCGCCGTGAGCAGGTGCTCGTAGGCCTCGGCGGTGCCGGCGGCCTGGGCGGCGTCCTGGGTGTCCTCGCCGAGGTGGTCGAGGGTGACCTTGCGGCCGGTGGCGATCAGGTCATCGGTGGCGGTGACGGCGTCGTCGAGGACGTCACCGGCGACGAAGCGCTCGACTATCGCGTGGGTCGGCGGGAACTTCTCGACCACGGTGCGGACCTGCGGCGACCGGGAGGCCGCGAGAAGGGCGGAACGGAGCATCGTGACTCCTGGAGCTGGTGCTTCTAAGGGTGGCAGAAGGGGGGCCGGGGCGGCGGGCGGCGGGTACGTGGCACCGCCGCCCCGGCGGGCGACGCCCGGCTGCGGGGCCGGGCGTCGCGGGTGACCGGAATGGTCAGGCGACCGGAGCGGTCGGGTGACCGCAGTGGTCAGGCGACCGGAACGGTCGGGAGGGGCACTCAGCCCATGTGCGGGTAGCGGTAGTCCGTCGGCGGGACGAAGGTCTCCTTGACCGAGCGGGTCGAGGTCCACCGCGCCAGGTTCTGCTTGGCACCGGCCTTGTCGTTGGTGCCGGAGGCCCGGCCGCCGCCGAAGGGCTGCTGGCCGACGACGGCGCCGGTCGGCTTGTCGTTGATGTAGAAGTTGCCGGCCGCGAAGCGCAGCTTGTGCATGGCGTCCTGGGCGGCCGCGCGGTCCTGGGCGATGATCGCGCCGGTCAGGCCGTAGGCGGAGGCCGACTCCATCTGGGCCAGCATCTCGTCGTACTTGTCGTCCTGGTAGACGTGCACGGCGAGGATCGGGCCGAAGTACTCCTCGCGGAAGTACTCGGACGCCGGGTCCTCGCAGACGAGGACGGTCGGGCGGACGAAGTAGCCGACCGAGTCGTCGTAGGTGCCGCCGGCCAGGACCTCGACCGCGGGGTCGGCCTGGGCGCGGTCGATGGCGGCCTTGTTCTTGGCGAAGGCGCGGTCGTCGATGACGGCGGACATGAAGTTCGCCAGGTCGGTGACGTCGCCCATGGTGAGGCCGTCGACCTCGGCGGCGAACTCGTCCTTGAGGCCGGCCCAGATCGAGGCCGGGACGTAGGCGCGGGAGAGCGCCGAGCACTTCTGGCCCTGGAACTCGAAGGCGCCGCGGGTCATCGCGGTCTTCAGCACGGCCGGGTCGGCGGACGGGTGGGCGACCAGGAAGTCCTTGCCGCCGGTCTCGCCGACGATCCGCGGGTAGGTGCGGTAGCCGGCGATGTTCTCGCCGACGGAGCGCCACAGGTGCTGGAAGGTGGCGGTGGAGCCGGTGAAGTGGATGCCGGCCAGCGCCGGGTGCTTGAGCGCCACGGCGGAGACGTCCAGGCCGTCGCCGGTCACCATGTTGATGACGCCCTTGGGCAGGCCGGCCTCCTCCAGCAGCTGCATCAGCAGGTGCGCGGAGTACTGCTGGGTCGGGGACGGCTTCCAGAGCACCACGTTGCCCATCAGCGCGGGCGCGGTCGGCAGGTTGCCGGCGATCGCGGTGAAGTTGAACGGGGTGATCGCGTAGACGAAGCCCTCCAGCGGGCGGTGGTCGCTGCGGTTCCACACGCCGTCCGAGGAGATCGGCTGCTCGGCCATGATCTGGCGGGCGAAGTGCACGTTGAAGCGCAGGAAGTCGACCAGCTCGCAGGGCGTGTCGATCTCGGCCTGCTGGGCGGTCTTGGACTGGCCGAGCATGGTGGCGGCGGCCAGGGTCTCGCGCCAGGGGCCGGCCAGCAGGTCGGCGGCCTTGAGGAAGATCGCGGCGCGGGAGTCGAAGGAGAGCGCCTGCCAGGCCGGGGCCGCGGCCAGGGCAGTGTCGATGGCCTCCTGCGCGTCGGCCTGGGTGGCGTTGCGCAGGGTGCCGAGCCTCGCCGCGTGGTTGTGCGGCTGGACGACGTGGATCTCGGCGCCGCCGCCCATGCGGTGCTCACCGTTGATCGTCATGGTCAGCTGGACCGGCTCCTGGCCGCCCAGCTCCTTCAGCTTGGCCTCCAGGCGGGCCCGTTCCGGGCTGCCCGGGGCGTAGCTGTGGACCGGCTCGTTCACCGGCGCGGGGACCTGGGTCACAGCGTCCATAGAGCGCACGCTCTCCTTCGTTGATGCGGGGGGATGCCGGCGTGGGTCGCACGTCGGCCACAGCACGAACGCTATTCCTGCCCCTGGGGCCACTTGATTGGCCGGGCGGCTAAATTCCCCCGTACGGCGTTGTCCGGCCCGACGAAGGGGTCACGGCGCAGTCACGGCGCGGTCACGGCGCGCCGTTGACGGCCCGTCGCGCCGGAGGCCACCGGGAGCACCGGCCGGTCCCAGTCGATCCGGTGGCCGTGCACCGGGCGGAGCATCTTCTCCGGGCTCAGGAAGGTCCGCATCGCGATCGGCGCGAGCAGCCGGAACAGCGCCCGGCCGACCGGCCCGGAGGACTTCTGGTTGTTGGTGCGCGCCGCGTTGGCGGCGATCTTCTCGACCCGGGGCCGGCGCAGCGCCTCGTAGGCGGCGAAGGCGGCGGTGTGGTCGGGCAGGTCCCGCAGGCAGCGGGCGAGTTCGACGGCGCTCTCGACGGCCAGCGAGACGCCCTGGCCGGAGCTGTTGGAGGGGGCGTGCGCGCTGTCGCCGACCAGCACCATCCGGCCGCGGTACCAGTGCGGGACGGACGGCATGATCTCCAGCCGCGGGAAGACCTCGACGGTGTCGGCGGCGGCCTCGCGCAGCACGTCCCGGGCGGGCAGGTCGTCGGCGTGCAGGTCGCGGACCCGGCGCAGCCACTCCTCCGGGCTGACGGCGCGGACCTGCTCGGCGGTCAGCTGTTCGGGCTGCGGGATGTTGCTGAACCAGGCCGTCCCGGCGCCGTCCGGCAGCCCCCAGTAGCCGAAGAAGGCGCGGGCGCCGTTGGCGAAGTGCATGGTCTCGCCGCGTCCGGCCCGGCCGGGCAGCCGGTGCGGGCTGTAGCCGCCGACGCCGAGCAGGCCGGTGTACTGCGCGCCGGGTGCGGCCGGGTCGATCAGGGTGCGGACGGTGGAGCGGGTGCCGTCGGTGCCGATCAGCAGGTCGCCGGTGGCGGTGTCGCCGTCGGCGAAGCGGGCGGTGACGCCGTCGGCGCCCTCCTCGGCGCCGACCAGCCGTTTGCCGTAGCGGACTTCGATGCCGCTCTCGCGCAGCCGCCGCTGGAGCACCTCGTACAGTTCGGCGCGGCGCATGACCCGGCCGGGCGGCAGGTCGGGGAGGCCGGCGAACTCGGCCAGCACGCCGCCCCGGCCGTCCTCGATCAGCATCGGGCCGATCGGCTGTCCGATCGCGCCGACCTCCGCCCCGAGCCCGACGGTCGCCAGGGCGTCGAGCCCGTTGGGGGCGATCATGAAGGTGCCGCCGATGCCCTCGGCGGAGGACTCGTAGGCCTCGAAGACGACGGCTTCGACGCCGGCCTTGCGCAGGGCCAGTGCCGTCACCGGCCCGGCGATGCCGCCGCCGATGACGAGGGCCCTCTTCTCCCCGTTGCTCGTACTCATTCCAGACTCCCGAAGATCTCGTGCCAGGTCCGGATGAACTCCGGCTCCTTGAGTCGACCGACGAGGTGCTCGACGAAGCGGCCCTCGGCCTCCAGCGCGCCGACCCGGTGTTCCTCCTCGATCAGGAAGATCCAGGCCACGCCGTCGTCCGAGGCCTTCCGCAGGGCCGCCCGGATGCCCGCCACCTCGGCGGCCAGCGCGGCCCGCCGCTGTTCCAGCAGTTCCACGGCCTCGGCCGGCGGGACCACCATGAGCAGCGACAGCGCGACCCCGAACGCGGGGTACTCGTGCTGCGGTTCGGCGACGAGTTCGCGCATCCAGTCGGTGAGCTCCGCCCGGCCCTCGGGGGTGACGGCGTAGACGGTGCGCTCCGGTCGCTGGGTGTCGCGGACGGTCTCCTGTTCGGCGACGAACCCGGCCTTCCGCAGTTGCTCCACGACCATGTACAGCGAGCTGCGGTTGTACTTGATGTTGCGGTCCTTGCCGTGCTCCTTGAGCCGGCGCCCCATCTCGTACGGGTGCATCGGCCCGGCCACGAGTTCGGCCAGGACCGCGAGGGCCAGCGGGTTCGACACCTTGCGTCGCTTCGCCACGAGACGTCCTCATCTCTTGGTCAGTACTGACTATCCACTCCTGAATAGTCAGAGTCAACTATTTACGAAAGCCGGGCCGCGACTCTGTCCGCCCGGCTAAAATCAACCACACGGCATTGTCCGAGCGGATGAAGGAGGCCCGATGACGACCCCCGGCCTCCCAGGCTCCCCCGGACTCCCGCCCACCTCCGGCCTCCCGCTCCGCCGGCTGCTGATGTCCCTCGGCGAACCCCTGGTCGAACTCCAGGCCGCCCCGCAGGGCCTGGACGTCCCGGTCCGCGACGTCGCGATCCTCGACCCGGAGGACCCGCCGACCGCCGCCCCCGGCGAACTCGTCCTCGCGATCGGCGCCCGCGGCCGCGCCGCCCTCCCCGCCCTGCGCGCCGCCGGACGGGCCGGCGCCGCGGCGGTCGCGGTCAAGCTGGACGGCCCCGGCCAGGCGGACGCACTGCGCGAGGCCGCCACCGAGGCGGGCGTCGCCCTGCTCTCGGTGCGCCGCGAGACCCGCTGGGAGCACCTCGACTCACTGGCCCGCGCGATCATCGCCGGCCCGGACGCCCCGGACACCCCCGGCGCCCCCGAACCCAACGCGGGCGACCTCTTCTCCCTCGCCCAGACCGTCGCCGTGCTCACCAACGGCATCGTCTCGATCGAGGACACCTCCAGCCGGGTGCTGGCGTACTCCCGCTCCTCCGACTCGGACGAGGTCGACGACCTGCGCCGGCTCTCCATCCTCGGCTGGCAGGGCCCCGAGCCGTACCTGTCCAAGCTCCGCGAGTGGGGCATCTTCCAGCACCTGCGCACCTCGGACGCCCCGATCGCGGTCGAACCGCACCCCGAACTCGGCCTGCGCCGCCGCCTGGCGATCGGCATCCGGGCCGGGGCGCAGCCGCTCGGCACCATCTGGGTGCAGGAGGGGGCGCAGCCGCTGGCGCCGCTCGCCGATCAGGCCCTGGTCGGCGCCGCCCGGGTGGCCGCCGCCCAACTGGTGCGCCGCCGACGCGAGTTGTCCGCCGACATGCGGCTCACCCGGACGCTGCTCACCGGCCTGCTGGAGGGCTCCACCGGCCCGCAGTCGCTCGCCACCCACCTGGGTCTGGACCTGCGCCGCCCGGCCACCGTGCTCGCCTACGGCGCGCACACCACCGAGGCGCTGCACCGCTCCGACGTCACCGGCCTGATCTCGGTGCACACCGCCGCCCGGCACCGCACCGCCCTGCTCGCCCCGATCGAGTCCCGGGTGTACGTGCTGCTGCCCGAGCTCCCGCCCGGCCTGCCGATGGCCACCGTGCGCGGCTGGGCGGACGAGGTGGTGGCTGCCGCCCGGGAGCACCTCGGCGTCCCGCTGCGCGCCGCGATCGGCTCGACCGTGGACGGCCTGGCCCAGGTGCCGGACTCCCGCGCGCAGGCGGACCGCATCCTGGACGCGATGAGCCGCGGCGGGGTGGACCTCGACGTGGCGGCGCTGATCGACGTCCAGGCCGAGGTGCTGGTCAGCGAGATGCTCGCGCTGCTCCAGGAGCGCTCCGGCCTGCGCGACCCCCGGCTCACCGCGCTCGCCGCGTACGACCGCCGGCACGGCACCCGGCTCGCCGAGTCGGTGCTGGCCTGGCTGGACGCGCTCGGCGAGGTCCGGGTCGCCGCGGACGCCCTGCACATCCACCCCAACACCCTGCGCTACCGGGTGCGCCGTGCCGAGCAGTTGACCGGCATCGACCTCGCCCAGCCGCAGCAGCGCCTGCTGGCGATGCTGCAACTGAGGCTGCCCGCGGACGGATGACCGCGGGCAGCCCCTTCGACACCCGCTACGTCACTCGCCGTAGCCCTGGCCGCGCTTGTGCTCGTTCAGCCGGTGCCACGGGCCGGTGATGGCCAGCTGGATGCCCGGGGTCTGGATGTTGGCGAAGAGGGTCTTGCCGTCGTCCGAGAAGGTCACCCCGGTGAACTCGCTGAACTCCGGCTTCTCGGCGGTGCCGATGTTCAGCTCGTTGCGGGCGATGGAGTAGGTCAGCCCGTCCTCGGTGGCGCCGAACAGGTGCGACACGCCCTCGCCGTCCTCGGCGATCACGATGCCGCCGTACGGCGAGACGGTGATGTTGTCCGGGCCGTCGAAGTTGTCGTGGTCGCCCCAGACGTCGGTGTTGACGCCGAGCAGCACCTTCAGGGTGATGGTGCGGCGGGTCGGGTTGTAGAACCAGACCTGGCCGTCGTGCTGCACCGGGCTCTCCGAGCGGGCGAAGCTGGAGACGAAGTAGAAGCCGCCGTCACCCCACCACATGCCCTCCAGCTTGCGGGCGCGGGTGACCTCGCCGTCCTTGAACTGCTTGCGGATCGAGACGGTCCTGGCGTCGCGGTCCTGGACCTTGACCCAGTCCGCGCCGTAGGTGGTGCCGACCTTGGTGGCGCGGGAGAGGTCGTCGACGAACTTGCCCTGGGCGTCGAAGACCTTGAAGGCCTCCAGCACGCCCGCGTCGGCGGCCAGCTTGCGCAGCTGGTAGCGGCCGTGCTTGAAGCCGGCCGGCGGGGTCCAGCGGAACAGCAGGCCGTTGGGGTTCGAGGCGTCCTCGGTCAGGTAGACGTGGCCGCGCTTCGGGTCCACCACGACGGCCTCGTGCGCGTACCGGCCGAAGGCCTTCACCGGCTGCGGGTCGCGGTTGTAGTCGTCGTCGAACGGGTCGACCTCGAAGATGTACCCGTGGTCCTTGGTGAAGCCGTTCTTGCCGGCCTTGTCCTCGGTCTCCTCGCCGGACAGCCAGGTGCCCCACGGGGTCACGCCGCCCGCGCAGTTGGTGGAGGTGCCGGCGATGCCGACCCACTGCTCGACCGAGCCGTTCCGCTTGGCGTGCACGATGGTGCAGCCGCCGGCCGCGCCCGGGTCGTAGACGTGGCCCTCGGTCAGCGGCACCGGGTACGGCCAGTTGGCGCGGGCACCGGACAGCTCGTGGTTGACGACCATCAGGTTGCCGCCGCGCTCGTCCTCGAAGGCGGAGGTGCCGTCGTGGTTGCTCGGGGTGAACTCGCCGGTGCGCAGCCGGGTGACGCCGGCTCGGTTGACGACCTTGTACGCGAAGCCCTTGGGCAGCGACAGCAGCCCGGCCGGGTCCTGCACCAGCGGGCCGTAGCCGATGGCGGCGCGCACCGCACCGGTGTCACCCGCCGCGGACGCGGCCGGCAGCTCGCCGCCGGCCGGGGCGGCGATCGCGCCCGGGGCGCTGGCCAGCGCCTCCGCGCTGCCGGCGATCAGCACGCCGGCCCCGACGAGGGTGGAACGGTTGACGAAGTCCCGGCGGGACAGCGGCATGGCAGCAACTCCTGAGGAATCGGCCGCCGGACCGGGGGCGGGCCCGGTGCCCGGCGGGCGGGGCGTCGAGACGGGGTGTCGACGCCCAGCAGACTCCGCCGCGGGGATGAACCAGGCATGACGCCCACCTCACGCCCAGGCGGCCATTTGCCAACCGATGACCGACACATGACCTCCGCTTTGCCTGAGACGCCCCGCCGAGGGCCACCCCGACCCACGGCGCCCTGCCGAGGGCCACCCCGACCCACGACGCCCCGCCGAGGGTCACCCCGACCGCGTCGTCCGCCACTGCTCCCAGGCCGACAGCCACAGCTGCTCGGCGAGCCGGTGCTCCTCCCAGACCTCTGGCCCGCCGCCCCGCCGCTCCCGCCAGAGCTGCTCCCAGGCCCGCTGCGCCGGCAGGCTCGCCACCTCACTGGCGAACACCGTGTACCGGACGACCTCCTCGACGGCCGCCCCGCCCTCCGGCGTGCCGATCAGCCAATGCGTGTGCCGGGCAAGCCGGTTGAGGTGGTTGACCATCGCGGTCAGCGCCGTCACCGCCTCCTCCCGGTTCTCGGTGGCGAGCCGCATCTGCTGGCGCACCGCCACCTCCCAGCGCACCTCGTAGGCGTCCCCGCGCGGGCGCCGCGGCGTCCGCCCGGCCCGGACCTGCGCCTCGACGGCGGCAGACGCGGCGACGCTCTGCGCGATCAGCTCCCGGTGCGCCTCCAGCCCGACGGCGGGCGGCAGTTCACGCTCCTGCACCGGGACCTGCCGGGCCCGCCGGGCGGCCAGCTCGCCCAGCAGCTCGGCCCGGCCGCGCAGGTACGGCTCGAAGTCCGCGATCCCGCCGAGCTCCACGCCGCCGGGCGGCACCCCGCGCCCGCACACCGTCACGGTCAGCCCGCCGATCCGCAGCCGCCCGGCCCAGACCGGTGCGGCCCCGTCGGCGGCCGACGCACCGGGCCAGAGCACCGGACGGTCCTCGTGCACCTCCACCGGGTACGGCTCGCCGTCCACGGTGATCCACTCGCGCAACGCCCGCACCCGGCCCGGCCCGTCGCCCTCGTCGACCCCCAGGTGGTCATAGACCCGGTCCCGTTCGTCCTCGACCACGTCCTCCAGCTCGGGCAGGTCCTCGCCGCGCTCCGCGTCCGGCCGGTAGGTGCGCACGCTGACGTACGGGCCGGCCACCGAGCTCCAGTCGCCGGACTGCACCTCGACCCAGGCGAGTTCGCCGCCGGAGGTCTCGAAGGCGGCCAGCGCCTCGCCCCAGCCGCCCGTCCCGCCGCCCCCGCGCGACAGCCCCGCGACCACGCCGTACACCGGGAAGTCGGCCGCGGCCACCGTCCGGCGGGAGAAGTCCTCCACCGCGGCGAGACGCTCCTCCTTGCTCCTCGGGTCCGGGACGCGCGCAGGGTCCGTCCGCCCGACGTTCCATTCCGGGGGCCTGCCGCCACTCTCCCGCATCATCCTGTGCCGCACCCCCGAGTCCTCGCGCCCGCACCGCCGACGCCACCTTAGTGCCCGGGACCTGCCGGGTCATCAGCTCGGGTGCCGGGCACCGGCGCAGGCCGCGTCGGGACGCCCGGCCGCCGACGGGCCCGGGCCGTGTCAGGACTGCTGGTTGCCGGCCGGCACGGGCCGTGTCAGGACGCGCGGTTGTCAGCCGCCCTCCCTACCCTGGCGGCATGACAGCAGACAGCAGCTTCCCGCCCCGGATCAGCATCGTCACCCTCGGGGTCTCCGACCTCGACCGCAGCGCCCGCTTCTACGAGGACCTGGGCTGGCGGCGGTCCTCCGCCTCCAGTCCGGAGATCGTCTGGTTCCGCACCGCCGACTCGGCGCTCGGCCTCTTCCCCACCGAGGAGCTGGCCGCGGACGCGGGCGTGCCCGCCACCGGTGAGCCCGCCTTCCGCGGCGTCACCCTCGCGGTGAACCTGGAGTCCCCCGCGCTGGTGGACGCCGCGTTGAAGACGGCGGTCGAGGCCGGCGCCGTGGTGGTCAAGCCGCCGGTCCCGACCAGCTGGGGCGGCTACTCCGGCTACTTCGAGGACCCGGACGGCCACCTCTGGGAGCTGGCCCACAACCCGTTCTTCCCCTTCGCCGAGGACGGCTCCCTCGATCTCCCCTGACCCGCCGGCCCATCAGCCCGCCGAAGCCCCCCCCCCCGTCGGCCCGTCAGCCCTTGGACCGCGCCTTGAAGGCCGCCTTGCGCGCCTCCTTGGCCACCGCCCGGTCCAGGTGCAGCTCCCCGACGGCCTCCAGGACGTCCGCCGTGTACGGGTGGTCGACCCGCCAGAGCTCGCCGAAGTAGGACGCAGGGTTGCCGGTCACCGGCAGGTCCGCGATCAGCTCGCGCAGCAGTTCGGCGTCGCCGCCGCTGTCCAGCAGCTGGGCGGCGAAGGTGTCGACCACCGTCCACAGCGCCATCGTCCGCTCCGGTACCGGCACGTCCGTCGCTCCCTTCGAGGTCAGCCAGGCCCGGGCGGCGCCGCCCAGCTCGGGGTCGTCCAGCACGTCCCGCACGGCAGGCTCGGCGGCCGCGCCCAGCATGTTCAGCGCCGAGACGCCGAGCATCCGCCGCATCGGGGCGTACGCGTCGTCGCCGCGCGCCGCCGCCAGCAGCTCGCGCGCCGCCGCCACCGGCTCCCGGCCGGTGATCCAGACCCGCAGCTCCTCGTCCGGCAGCACGTTGGCGGCCTCGCACACCGCGCGCAGCAGCTCGGCCGCGTCGCCCTGGGCCAGCTCGCCGACCAGCGGCGCGTCGTAGCCGTCCTCCAGCAGCCACTGCCGGATGCCGTACTGGCCGAGCGGGGTGAGCCGGACGAGCCCGAAGCGCGCCGACTCCTCATCGTCCAGCGGCGCCTCGCCGACGAGGGCGGGCTCCTCGCCCTCCGGGCCCTCCTCCTCGTCGAACAGCTCCGGGTCGATCGGCCGGTACTCCAGCAGGCCCAGCTCGGCCAGGTCGCCCAGCATCGGGTCCAGTGCGACCATCACATCGGTGATGTCGCCCAGCAGCTCCTCGCTCGGCTCCTCGCCCTCCGGCACCACCAGCAGCGCGGCCAGCACGCCCAGCGGCACGGTCTCGTTGCCCGGATCGGCGAAGGCGGTGGTCTCGTACAGCACCTGCAACGCCTCGTCCAACAGCTCGGCGGCGGCGTCCCGGGCCTCCTCGACCTCGCTCAGGGCGTCCTCGTCCTCCTCACCGCCCTCCACGGCCTCCCCGGCCTCCCCGCCCTCGGCGGCCCGCACGGCCTCCTCCTCCGGCAGCGAGTCGGCCTCCACGGCCAGCTCCCGGACGATCCCGGCAGCGGTCAGCCACAGCTCCAGGACGGTCTCCGGGTCACCCTCCTCGGCGGGCTCCAGATCCGGGCCCGGCACGGCGACGTGCTCACCGGCCGCCGTCGTCCCGATCTCCACCAGGTCCAGGTCGCAGGCCAGCGACCAGGCCCGCATCGCCTCGACCTCCGCCTCCTCCGGCACCTCCCCCTCGGCGGGGGTCAGGCCCAGCAGCTGCGCCGCCGGCGCCCGGTCCTCCTCCACCAGGTCGCCGAACTCGTCCACCACCCGGTGCGGGGCGGCCCAGCGGGCCAGCGCCAGCGCGTACCCGAACATCGGCACGGCCTTCGCCAGGGCGGCCAGCTCCTCCTCGGCGGGCAGCTTCACCGGCGGTACCAGGACCGCCGCGTCGTCCAGGTCCTCGTCGTCCAGCCCGTGCGCGGCGAACGCCCCGTAGAGGTCCTGAAGCTCCAGGTCGGCGGGCAGAACCGGCTCGACCGCACTCTCTCCCGGCGAAGCCCCGGCGTTCTTCCGACGTCGTCCGGCCATCGTTGTGCGTTCTCCCTCAGCCAGCGGTCCGCCTATCAGCTCAGCGTCCCGATCCACCACCTCAGCGTATAGGCCGGGCACCCCCGATGCCCGGCCTCAAGGGGCGCGCGCCGCAACCGTGCGCCCACCCTTTATCCTTCGCATTGGCACCGTGCACACCCCGCGCGGGCCACCGGGCAATGAAGCCCTTCGCCCTCCCCGCCCGACACCGGGCAGGAGGGGCCCACTCAGCTCACCCGCTCCACCAGGGAGCCCCGCACCTCGGCCACCACCACAGCGCCTCAGGACGGGCGCGCCGGCACACCCCGCCGACCCGGTGGTGCCCTGCCACAGGAGATCCCTTACATGGCGGACCTCTCCCCCGCCGGCTCCGGCCTGCGCACCGCGCAGCTCGACGGACGCCGACTCTCGGAGGCCCTGCTTCCCCTGGAGCTCGCGCCCCGCGCCCAGCTCCAGCTCGCCGCGGTCAGCCGCTGGAACGCGCTGCGCGGTGTCCGCGTCGGCCTGGTCGCCGCCGCCCTGCTGCTGATGCTGATCGGTGCCAACCTGGCGACGCCGATCTACCCGCTCCTCCAGCAGCGCCTCGGCCTCGGCCCGCTCGACACCACGATCCTCTTCACGATCTACGTGTTCGCGCTGGTCCCCGTGCTCGCCGTGGTCGGCCACTGGTCCGACCACCTCGGCCGCCGCGCCCTGATCCTGCCCGCCGTCGCCCTGGCCGCCGCCGGCGACGTCGTGTTCGCCACCTCGGGCAGCTTCTGGCAGCTCGCCGCCGGCCGGGCCGTCCAGGGCATCGCCGTCGGCCTGTCCACCGGCGCCGCCGGGGCCGCCCTCGGCGACCTGCTGCCCGACCACCCGACGCTCGCCGCCAAGCTCACCCTGGCCTGCTCCGCCGGCGGCGTCGCGCTCGGCCCGGTGGTCGGCGCCCTGCTCGCCAACGGCACGGACCCGCTGCTGACGCCCTTCCTGCTGCACGCCATCGCCCTGCTGGCGCTCTGCGTGCCGCTGGCCCTCGTCCACCCGCGGATGCCCGGCCGCAACCGCCCGCCGGCCACCCCGCCCCGCATCACCACCCCGGCCCACCTGCGCCCGCGCCGGCTCGCCCTGCCCCGCACCGGCCGCCGCGAGTTCCTGCTCGCCGCCTCGGCCGGCTTCATCTCGTACGCGGTGTTCGGCGTCTACCTGGCGCTCGCCCCGGCCTTCTCCGCCAAGCTGCTGCACACCTCCTCGCACCTGACCGGCGCGATCGTGGCCGCCCTGCTGCTCGGCTCGTCCGCACTGGCCCAGCTCCTCGTCCCGCCCACCTCCGACCGCCTGGTCATCGCCCTCGGCATGGGCGGCCTCGCCGCCGGCCTCGCCCTGGTCGTCGCCGCCCAGTACACCGAGACCCCGGCGCTGCTGTTCATCGGCAGCGTCCTCGGCGGCATCTGCCAGGGTGTGGCCTTCCGCTCCCTCTTCACCACCGCCGTCGCCGCGATGAACCCGGAACGCCGGGGCTCCGAGCTCAGCTCCCTGTGGATCATCGTCTACCTCGGCAGCTCCCTCCCCATCGTCGCCGTCGGCGCCCTGGTCCAGCACTACGGCCTCCTCCCCGCCGTCAGCGGCTTCGCCGCCATCGCCGCCGCCCTCTGCACGGCCCTCGCGATAGCCGTCGCCCGCAAACCCAAGCAGTCCTGACCACCCCAAGAACACCGCCGCCCGGGACGACCATTCGTCCCGGGCGGCGTTCGTACAGGGCTACTCAGCCCAGGGAGTCCATCTCGCGGTGTCGAGTTCGAACCCGAACTCCTCGGGCCACTCCACAGAGGCACCGAACTCCCACCGACCGAGCACCCGGTAACCGCCCGCACTACTGTCCGGCTCACCGAACAGCGTGACACCCGGCTGCCGTGGGTCGCGGTCCACCAATAGGTAGTACGGCACACCGGCGCGCGCATACCCCCGCCGTTTGGCACGACGGTCGTTGTACGCGCTGAAAGGCGCGGTGACCTCGGCCACCAGACTGACCTCGCCCGCGCGGAGATAGCGGTCCTCCCCTGACATGGCCGCCGAGTCCACCTCCGAGGTCACTACGACGAGGTCCGGAATGTAGCCGTCCCCGATCTCCGCAAGATCGAGGCCGACCGTCTGTACCGCCCGCCATCGACAACACGGCTTCGCAAACTCGGCGCGGAACACCGCCTCTTGAATGTCCGAGATGATCACGGCATGGGCGACGCTCGGCACCGGCGCCACCACGAACTCCCCGCCGATCACCTCAACGCGAAGGACTTCAGGCAGCCGCAAGTGCTCGTCGAGCTCGCCACGGGCCCACAACGCATACGGCGATTCGGGCAAGACCCACTGCCCGGAAGCAACGACCGATGACATGCCCCCAGCCTGGCCGCCCGCCGGCAGATACACCTCTGCCACACAAACCTTTCCCCCGAAGGAGAGGCTTGCGCGGCAGCGGGTTGACGAAGGCCTGGCGGAGCCGAAGCTTGTCCGCCCGCCCATGGGAGCGGGTACCTTCCGAGTACGGCCGTGTACCCGGAAGGGGACCAGGATGACGCAGTGGACCGACTACACCACTGGCGAGCGCATCAAGCTTCTGCGCGGACCGGACATGACGCAGGAACAGCTTGCGGAGGCATCGGGCCTGTCGGTGGCGACGATCCGCAAGGCGGAACGCAACCTCGGCGGCAGCCTCCAGACGCTGCTGCGCATCTCGGCCGCGCTGCACGCCGACGTCTCGGTGGTCCTCGGCCAACAGGCCCCCCGCCGCGCGATGCACGGCGCCGACCGGGCGATGATGCGCGAGTTGTCCCGTGCCGTTCACGACACCGCCGCCGGGGTCGGCGTCGACGTGCAGCCCCCGTCCCCGGCCGAACTCGCGGCCGGGCTCACCGCCGCGTGGAAGGCCTATCGCTCCGGCGACTTCATGGGCGCCGGAGTGCGCGTCGCCCCAGTCCTGCGCGAAGCCGCCGCTGCACTGAAGGCCGCACCGGTCGACCTGGGGAGTACGGCGGCGGGCGTCCTCGCGGACGCCTACCGGCTAGCCGCCTACGTGGCGAACCAGTTCGGCGCCCGGGATCTCGCGTACGCCGGGATCGGGCACGCACAGCACCAGGCCGACCGCGCCGGGGACACCGTCCGCTCGGCCATGGTCGCGTCCGGTCGGTCATGGATCTACCTGCGGGATGCCCGGCTCGACCAGGCGGAGGAGACCGCCCGCACGTCGTACGAGTCCATCGAGCCCAGGTACGGGGATCGAGATCTCGGAATGCTCGCCACCTACGGATGGCACGTGACCTTCGCGGCCGTCGTCGCCGCCCGCCGAGGAGACGTGGACGGAGCCGACAATCTGCTGTCACAGGGGCGTGCGGTCGCGGCCCGGATGGGCCGGGACGTCATGGTGAACGGCACGGCGTTCGGGCCCGCGACGGTCGCCGCACAGGCGATCGGCATCTCCGTCTCGACCAGTCGGCCAGGGAGGGCGCTCAGCCTGTTCGAGTCGATCGCCGACATGAGCTCGCTCACCCCGTCGGCGCGCAACCGGATGATGCTGGACGTGGCGCTCGCACAGGCCGAGACCCGGCAGTCCGACACCGCCCTGGACACCCTGCTCGAGGTGTGCTCGGCCGCCCCTGGTTGGGCTCGCCATCAGGGGCTGCCCGGGGTGATCGCACAGAAGGCGAGCGCGGGCAGCGCGACCACGGCCAAGCTGCGCAAGCTCTCATCGATCCTCGGAACATCCGTGATCATCAACTGAGGAGTGATACGAAACGTATCACTCGGCGCCGGTACTACTTCGGGAAGTGATACACGCCATCCGTTCACTGATGGCAACAACTCGGCGACATTGAGCGCATGCTGACGTTCCATCACCAGCGCCCCGCGCTCGCTCCCGTTCCGCCGAGCCCCGCCACCCTCCGGCTGCCTTACACCACGGCATCGGCCCTCGCCGCCCGCCGGATGGTCCGCGCCAAGCTCACCGAGTGGAACCTGCCCCACCTGATCGACGACGCCGAGCTGATCATGTCCGAGCTGGTGGGCAACGCGGCGAAGACCGGCTGCCAGACGTCCATGATGGTCGGCATTCGGCGTGCGACCAGCGACACGGTGCGGCTACTGGTCTCGGACGGGTCAGCATCCCTGCCAGTCCTGATCGACGCCGGACCGGACGCCGAATCCGGCCGAGGGCTCGCCTTGGTCGATCAGCTCACTCACCAGCGGTGGGGCGTGACCGCGTGGCCGCGTGGCAAGCTCGTGCACGCCACCCTCGCCGCTTCCACCGGCGCCTGACGACACCCTCGAACACGACATCGCAGGCCGAGGGCGCGGCCGCCCCGATCGGCAGGCATATCTGGTCAACGGCCAGCACCCGCCGATGTGGTGCTGTCCGTCGGCTGCCTGCCCCCTGCACTCCTTCCCCGGCATCGACGGCACACCGGCCCGGGACGGGTCCAGGCGGCTCCGGGTGAACCCCCGCAGTCGTAGCCGTCCCTCTTCGCCGGCCTCGGCACCCCGCCAGGTCGGAAACCCGTCACGCCGAAGGGAGATTCGCCGTGCCGCAAACCGCCGTCCCGATCTTGGAGGCCCCCCAGCCTCCCCCGCCCCCGCCGCCTCCGCCCCCGGCCCCGCCGATCCCGCAGCCACCGTACCCGGGCCGCTAGCCCGATCCGGCCCTCGGCCGGGCGCCCTCGCGGCGTCCGGC
>NZ_JBHXMU010000062.1:0-54005 GCF_042720685.1 Kitasatospora sp. NPDC058492 | reverse complement strand
CCCGTATGGATGGCCGGCCTCGTTGCCGGGCGCCTGCGGTGTCGCGGACCCGCTCCGATGGGATCGGGCCGCCCACCGGCCCCGAGGCCGCGTCGCGCGCGGCTGAGTGCTGCCGTGCCCCCGAGTAGGACGGCAGCGGTGACGGCAGGAGGTACCACCCCGCCGATGGCGGGGCGTGACCGCCTCCGGGCGGGATCAGCTTTCGGCGAGGATGTGGGACAGCTCCCGGTCGAGGTCGAAGTGGCGGTGTTCGGTGCCGGGTGGCACCGCGGCGTCCGTCCGCTTGAGAAATGACTCAAGCGCCCGGGCCGGGGCTTCCAGCAGGGCTTCTCCTTCCGGAGAGCTCAGCGCGATGCAGACCACCCCTTGCCCGTGGCTGCGGGACGGCCAGACCCGGACGTCGCCGGTACCGGTCGGTCGGTGCAGCCCCTCCGCGAGGAGATCTCGGGCGAACACCCACTCCACGGTCTCGTCGGCGCCCGTGTGGAACGTGGCGTGCACGGCGTAGGGGTCGGCGGTGTCGTAGCGCAGGCCCGCGGGGACGGGCAGTGAGGACTCGCTGGACACGATGAGGCGCAGGTGCAGCTCGCAGCTGACCGTGGTGTTCATAAGCGCCATGGCCTTTCGCTCAGTGTGCGCTCGGGGAATCGCACGTCGGCGAACGGACCATCCCACCCCCAAGCCCGATGTAAACCCCTCTGTCTCGATTCGGGCGCGAGTCGTACCCCTTACGGCGCATTGCGGAATCATCCCGGAGTGGCCCGGTCGGGCATTACCGGGCCGCTTCTTGGTTAGTTTCCTGGCATGACTGTGCGAAACGACAAGACGGCCAAGAACACGGGATCGGGTGAACCGGTCACGTCGGATGACGCGGCCGGCTCCCGCGCCCCGGCGTTCGTCCGCCGCTCGCGGCCGCTGCACCTCGCCTGGCAGGTGGCGATCTTCCTGGCCGGCCTCGCCGTGGTCGTCCTCGGCGTGATCATGCTGCCGCTGCCCGGCCCCGGCTGGGTGGTGATCTTCCTGGGCATGGGGGTCTGGGCCACCGAGTTCGACTGGGCCCGGCTGGTGCTGCGGTGGAGCCGCCGCAAGGTCGCCGAGGCCGCCCGGCGGGCCATGGACCCGCGGGTGCGCCGCCGCAACCTCACCGTCACCGCCATCGTGCCTCGCCGCGGTCGTCGGGATCGGCGGCTGGTACTTCGCCCGCTACGGCCTGGCCGTCCCCTGGACGGCGGGCGAGAGCTGAGCCGCCCGGGGCCGGGGGCCGCCGTGACCAGGGTGTTCGGACCACCCTCCGGGATGCGGTAATGTTTTCCCTGCACCCGGGCGAT
Organism: Kitasatospora sp. NPDC058492; assembly: GCF_042720685.1. Lineage (NCBI taxonomy): Bacteria > Bacillati > Actinomycetota > Actinomycetes > Kitasatosporales > Streptomycetaceae > Kitasatospora > Kitasatospora sp. NPDC058492. The sequence continues at coordinate 52,677 of NZ_JBHXMU010000062.1, read as the reverse complement.
TAGCTCAGCGGGAGAGCACTTCGTTCACACCGAAGGGGTCACTGGTTCGATCCCAGTATCGCCCACCGGAATGCATTGTGATACGTGAGGCCCAGCCGATTATCGGCTGGGCCTCACGTGTATTTCCGGAATCCATCCGAAGAACCATCCGGAATGCGGCTGAGGCTCAGTCATCTTCCGCGTGGAGCGCGAGTTCTGCGGATGCGCCAGCAGTACCCGGAAGGGGCGAGTTGTACGACGACCGCCAAATGGTGCTACTGTTCTTCTCGTTGCCCGGGCGATTAGCTCAGCGGGAGAGCACTTCGTTCACACCGAAGGGGTCACTGGTTCGATCCCAGTATCGCCCACCGGACAGCACGCAGGCCCTGACCAGGAAACCGGTCAGGGCCTGCGGCGCGTTCGGGGCCGGCGCTCGCGGGCATGCGCCGGCCGCCGCTACGCCGCCGCCTCGCAGCCGTGCTCGGGCTCCAGCCGGCGGCCGCAGCCGCACCGGGCCGGCCGCAGCGGCCAGGACAGGTCCACCCGCTCCGGCGTCCCCGACCGGTCGAACCAGTTCTGCAGCCCCCGCGCCTGCGCCGCGTGCCAGACCGCCTGCCGCAGGTGCAGCTCCGCCGCCGTCAGCCCGCCCAGCGCCGCCGGGTAGCGGGCGCCTATCCGCCGGGTCAGCGCCAGCGCCGCCGTCGCGTCCGCCGCCGCGTCGTGCGCCCCGGCCAGCTCCACGCCGTAGTGCGCGCACAGGTCGGTCAGCGTCCGACGGCCCTTGCGGTAGCGGTCCACGTGCTTGTCCAGCACCCGCGGATCCAGCACCACCAGCCCGGCCGTGCCCACCCCGTCGGTCAGCGTCAGCCCGTGATGGCGGCGCAGCTCCCGGTCCAGCAGCGTCAGGTCGTACGGCGCGTTCATCACCACCACCGGGCGCCCGGCCCTCGCCTGGTCCGCCAGCGCGCGGGTGACCTCCGCCACCACCGCGCCGACCGGGCGCCCGTGCGTCCGGGCGTGTTCGTCGGTGATGCCGTGCACCGCCCGGGCACCGTCCGGGATCGGGACGCCCGGATCGGCGAGCCAGGTGGTGGTCTGCACCGGCCGACCCGGGGCGAGTTGGACGACCAGGGCGGCCGAGACGATCCGATCGGTCTCGACGTCCACTCCGGTGGTCTCGGTGTCGAAGGAGGCGAGTGGGCCGGTGTACCAGTGCTGCTGCATGACTGCCCCTCAGGCGAGCGTTCCGCGCGCCCGGTTGATACCCGGTTCTGACACCCGTTCAACCGTTTGGCGCAAGCCCGACCGGGGATCCTGCCCGTGGGCCCGTCGTTCCGATCCGGACGGGCCCGGAGCAGGGGGAGGCCACGGGGCGATGGCACTGACGCAGCCGCAGCCCGAGGGAGCGGCGGCCGTTCTACGGGGGAACCTGGCGGTCACCGCCTGCATGGAGACGCTGCAGGTCGGCTACCTGCACGCGGTCGCCGCCGCGGCCGGCTGCTCGCTCTCCCAGCCGTTCCCGGACAACGGGATCGACTGGCAGGTCAGCCACGGCTCCCGGGCGCACGAGGTGGACGACGAGGTCACCATCAAGATCCAGCTGAAGGCCACCCAGCAGATCGCGGCCGATCCGACCGGGCCGTTCTTCAGCTTCACCCTCGACAACGACCACCTGCGCAAGCTCGCCCGGGCGAGGGTCGCCGTGCCGCGCATCCTGGTCGTGATGCTGCTGCCGCGGCGGGTCGACCGCTGGCTGCACGCCCGCCCGGACGCGCTGGAACTGCGGCACTGCTGTTACTGGGTCAACCTGGCCGGCCACCCGGTCACCGGACAGCGGCGCACCAACGTGCGGGTCCCCACCGGCAAGGTCTTCGACGACCGCGCGCTCTGCGACATCATGGCCCGGGTCGGCGCGGGTGGCAGCCCGTGACCGCCCGCCCCGGTCCCGGCCCCCGGCAGCGAGGAGCAGCACCCATGACACCGCCGCACGCACCCGGCGAGCCGGTCCAGGCCCTGCCCGACCCCGCCGCCGTCGACCCGGCGGTGCTCGCCACCCTGCTCGCCCGGCACGGCTGGGTCCGGCGCGGCGGCCCCGCCGCCCGCTACGGCCGCTGGACGCCGCCCGACGACGAGTCCGGCACCAGCGTCCTCGTCCCCGCCGGGGACGGCTTCGACGACGCCGTCGACCTCCTCGCCGACGCCGTCACCGCGCTGTCCCGCTCCTCCACCCCGTCCGCCCGCGCCATCCTGCTCGCACTCGCCGTCCCCGGCGACGAACTGCGCTGGCACCGGGAGCCGGCCGGCCCCGCCGAGGCCGCCACCTGGGACGACGCCGAGCGGCTCCAACGGGCGGCCCGCGCGATGCTCGCCGCCGGGGCCAAGGCCGGCCGGGCCACGGCCGCCTACTTCGGCGCCCGGCTGGACGCCCACGCCGGGGACTTCCTGGACCGCGTCCTGGTCGTCGAGCAGGGCGCGGCCCTCACCGCCTACACCCCCGCGCCCGAGGGCCGGGCCGCCGTCACCACCCTGGTCCGCGCCCTGGAGGCACTGCGCGACGCCGTCGACTACCGCCGGGTCAGCGGGGGGCCCGAGGCCTTCGAGAACGCCGTCCAGGCCGGAGTCAGCCGGGAACTCGTCCAGTCCGTCGAGGACCTGGTCCGCGGCGCGACGGCGACCAGGCTGACCGTCGCCTGGTCCGCCGCCGCCGGGACCCCGGGCGGCTTCGGGGACCGCCGGGTCGTCCTCGACTTCTCGCCCGGCGACCTGCCCGCCCTCACCGAGGCCGCCGAACTGCTCGAACGGATCGAGCCCGCCGTCGCCGTCACCGTCGTCGGCGTGGTCGTCCGGCTCAAGCGCGCCGACCCGGCCGGACCGGGCGCGGTGCGGCTGCGCGTCCTCGGCGGCGCCGAAGTCCGCGAACTCAAGCTCCGCCTGCCCGACCCCGACTACCGGCTCGCCGCCGAGGCCCACCTCGCGGGCCTGCCGGTCCGGGTCGCCGGCCGGCTGGAGAGCCGCGGCGGCTTCCGCCGGCTCACCCGGCCGCAGGGCCTGGAACTGTGCGGCTGGGAGGACGCCGACCGCGAGCGGCTGCTGAAGTCCCTCGGGGAGGGACTCGGCGAAGAACTCGGCGAAGAGCTCGACGGAGGCCTCGGGGAAGGGGGGGAGGGGGCGTAGGTGCGCGGCCGGGTCGACGCGCTCGGTACCATCGTCACGCGCAGCGCAGTGTTGCGTCCTCTGAATCCAGCACGTCAGGAGAGACCGGTGACGGACGTCCGGGTAATCATCAACCGCGAACCCGATCGGGAAGAGCGCGTGGTGACCACGGGCACTACGGCCGCCGAGCTCTTCGCCGACGACCGCTCGATCATCGCCGCCCGCGTCGGCGGCCAGCTCAAGGACCTCGCGTACGCCGTCCAGGACGGCGACGAGGTCGAGCCGGTCGCGATCGGCAGCAAGGACGGCCTGGACATCCTGCGCCACTCCACCGCGCACGTCATGGCGCAGGCCGTGCAGCAGCTCTACCCCGAGGCCAAGCTCGGCATCGGCCCGCCGGTCAAGGACGGCTTCTACTACGACTTCGACGTCGAGAAGCCCTTCCACCCCGATGACCTCAAGGCCATCGAGAAGCGGATGCAGGAGATCATCAAGCGCGGGCAGAAGTTCTCCCGCCGCGTGGTCACCGACGAGTCCGCCCGCGAGGAGCTGGCCGCCGAGCCGTACAAGCTGGAGCTGATCGGCCTCAAGGGCTCCGCCGCCACCGCCGGCGAGGGCGCCGACGTCGAGGTCGGCTCCGGCGAGCTCACCATCTACGACAACCTGGACGCCAAGACCGGCGAGCAGTGCTGGGGCGACCTCTGCCGCGGCCCGCACCTGCCCAGCACCCGGTACATCCCGGCGTTCAAGCTGATGCGCAACGCGGCCGCCTACTGGCGCGGCAGCGAGAAGAACCCGATGCTGCAGCGCATCTACGGGACCGCCTGGCCGACCAAGGACGAGCTCAAGGCCCACCTCGACTTCCTGATCGAGGCCGAGAAGCGCGACCACCGCAAGCTCGGCAACGAGCTGGACCTCTTCTCCATCCCCGAGGAGATCGGCTCCGGCCTCGCCGTCTTCCACCCCAAGGGCGGCATCATCCGCCGGGCGATGGAGGACTACTCGCGCAAGCGGCACGAGGAAGAGGGCTACGAGTTCGTCTACACCCCGCACGCCACCAAGGGGAAGCTCTTCGAGAAGAGCGGCCACCTCGACTGGTACGCGGACGGTATGTACCCGCCCATGCAGCTCGACGAGGGCGTGGACTACTACCTCAAGCCGATGAACTGCCCGATGCACAACCTGATCTTCGACGCGCGCGGCCGCTCGTACCGTGAACTGCCGCTGCGCCTCTTCGAGTTCGGGACGGTGTACCGCTACGAGAAGTCCGGCGTCGTGCACGGCCTGACCCGCGCCCGCGGCTTCACGCAGGACGACGCGCACATCTACTGCACCCGCGAGCAGATGGCGGAGGAGCTCGACTCGACGCTGACCTTCGTGCTCAACCTGCTCCGCGACTACGGCCTGACCGACTTCTACCTGGAGCTGTCGACCAAGGACCCGGTCAAGTACGTCGGCTCGGACGAGACCTGGGAGGAGGCCACCGCCGTCCTCGCCAGCGTGGCCGAGAAGCAGGGGCTGCCGCTGGTGCCGGACCCGGGCGGCGCGGCCTTCTACGGCCCGAAGATCTCGGTCCAGGCGCGCGACGCGATCGGCCGGACCTGGCAGATGTCGACGATCCAGCTCGACTTCAACCTCCCGATCCGTTTCGATCTTGAGTACACGGCGGCGGACGGCTCGCGTCAGCGGCCGGTCATGATCCACCGCGCGCTGTTCGGCAGCATCGAGCGGTTCTTCGCGGTGCTGCTGGAGCACTACGCCGGCGCCATGCCGCCGTGGCTGGCCCCGGTCACCGTGACCGGCATCCCGATCACCGACGAGCACGTGCCGTACCTGCTGGAGGTCGCGGCCGAGCTGAAGAAGCACGGGATCCGGGTCGAGGTGGACACCTCGGACGACCGCATGCAGAAGAAGATCCGCAACGCGCAGAGGTCCAAGACGCCGTTCATGCTGATCGCGGGCAACGACGACGTCGAGGCGGGCGCGGTGTCCTTCCGCTACCGCAACGGCGAGCAGAAGAACGGCGTGCCGGTGGCGGACGCCGTCGCCGAGATCGTGGAAGCGGTGAAGAACCGCATCCAGGTGTGACGCCTTCGGACCACCACGCGCGGGGCGGGCTCTTCATGAGTCCGCCCCGCGCGGCTTTGCAAGCAGCGCTGGGCGAATATGCTGATCAGCATGACGACTGAGCCGGAACTGCAGCGGGGCGTCGGGGAGCCGGACGGCTTCCGCCGCCTGTGGACCCCCCATCGGATGGCGTACATCCAGGGTGAGAACAAGCCCACCGGTCCGGCTCCGGACGACGGTTGTCCGTTCTGCTCGATCCCCTCGCTGGGCGACGAGGACGGGCTGGTCATCGCCCGGGGCGCCGCCGTGTTCGCGGTGCTGAACCTGTACCCGTACAACGGCGGCCACTTGATGGTGGTCCCGTACCGGCACGTCGCGGACTACACCGACCTGGACGAGGCGGAGACGGCCGAGCTGGCCGACTTCACCAAGCGGGCGATGACCGCGCTGCGGGCGGCCTCGGGGGCGCACGGGTTCAACATCGGGATGAACCAGGGCACGGCGGCCGGTGCCGGGATCGCGGCGCACCTGCACCAGCACGTGGTGCCGCGCTGGGGCGGGGACACCAACTTCATGCCGGTGGTCGGCCACACCAAGGTGCTGCCGCAACTGCTGGCGGACACCCGGAAGATGCTGGCCGAGGCCTGGCCGCAGGACTGATCGGGAACGCCGGAGGGGCCCGTCACCGCTGAGTCGGTGGCGGGCCCCTCCGGCGTGCGCGGGCCGGGGTTACTCGAACTGGTCGACCTTGTACGGGCGGGTGCCCTGGGCCTCGGACTTGATGATCGAGGCGCGGTTCTTGAAGCGGTCGGTGTCCAGGTCGTGCTCCTCCAGGAACTCCAGGGTGGCGGCGTGCACGGCGCCGAGGACCGGGACGGAGGCGTTGAGCGCGTTGTCGGTCATGAACCGGCTGCCCCACGGCGGGCTCGCCCAGGCGTGCCGGAAGCCGAACGGCTCGGGCAGGCCCAGGCCGCCGCCGAGCCAGGAGAGCAGCCCGGGGGCGCGGGTGAGCGGCGCGCGCAGGGCCTGGCGGACCACCTCGTCGTTGTCGATCAGGGGGAGCTTGACGGTGCGCTCCTCCCAGAACTTGCCGGTCTTCTGGACGGTCTTCTCCTTGGCCGAGGGCTTGTCGGAGAAGACGCCGTTGACCGGGCCGAGCGCGTAGCCGGCGACGGTGACGGTGAGGGTGTTGGCGAGCAGGGTGACGGTGACGGTGAAGGTGATGATCAGCTTGCCGTCGAAGGTGATGAACTGGGTGGCGAGGTAGTGCCGGGGGCCGCCGCCGGCGAAGGTCTGCTTGTCGGCGATGGTCTGGAGGGCGAAGTCGCGCATCCGGTCGCCGTCCATGTCGGCGTTGCCGGGGCGGGAGATCTCGTCGGCGTTCTCGCCGATTTCGAGGACCGCCCACTGCTTGACCGTGATGTTGGTCATCCCGCTGTTGGCGACCTCGCTGACGGCGAGCCCCTTGAGGTGTGAGGAGATCTTCCGGACGAGGTCCCAGGGGTGGAAGGCGCGGAAGTCGGAGTGGCCCGCGGCGGGGCGCATCACGTCGACCAGGCGCCATTCGCCCCAGCGCTTGCCGACGCCGAGGATGCCCTTGGGGCCGGCGTAGTGCTGGACGTTGGTCTCCTGCTCGGCCTCCATGCGGGCGAGCTTGTCGCGCAGGTCGACGGCCTTCTTGTCGAGGTCGTCGCGGGGGACGGCCTTGGAGACGGTGGCGGCGACGGAGCTGCCCTCGGCGAGGGCGAGCCAGCGTTCGCGGAGCTCCTTGGTGGAGCGCAGCACGATGCGCCGGGCGAGGATCCCGCCGATGATCGGCGGGATCATGGCGACGCGCAGGTAGACGCCGAGCGGGCCGTGGGCGGGGGGCTTGACGAGGAACAGGACGGAGACCACGGCTGCGGCCAGGAGCGCGAGGGCGCCGTAGAGCTCGTCCTGGAGGGCCTTGCCCTTCATGAGGTAGATGCGCAGGTAGAACGCACCGATCCAGATCAGGGTGCCGGGCAGGGCGAGCAGGCCGAAGAGCAGGGTGACCACGGTGAGCTTGCGGTCCCGTGCGGACCGCAACTCCTGTGCGGCCAGGCAGTGTTCGACGATCTGGCGGGTGTCGGTGCCGAACGAGGGCACGATCGGCTTGCGCCCGGCACCGACGGTGCGGGAGATGACGGCGGCGCTGAACGCCTCGCCGAGGTTCGCCTCGAAGAGCTTGAACCGGGGCTTCTTGTGGGTCGCGGTGGTGACCTTGCCGACGAAGTCCTCGATCTTGCCGTCGCGGTACGCGACCGAGGAGAGCGCCGGGGTGACTCCGGTTTGCGGCCCGGCGTCGGTGCGGGGTATCTGCGCACCCGGAGTCATGTCGAGTGTGGTCACGGTGGCGTCCCCTCCTCCCCTTGTCAGCGGCAGGTTATCGTGCCGTGGTGTCGCCGCGCGCATGATCGTCTGAAGTGCCGTCACGATCCGGCCGCGCCCGGGCTTGAGAGGCATGATGCCCAGCTTCGGGCTGGTCGATACCCGGTCGGCGGCGGGTCGTCGGGGTGGGGCAGGATGGCCGTGACGGCGAGGAAGGGAGCCCAGGCGATGGATCCGGTGCTGGTGTTCGACGGGGACTGTTCGTTCTGCTCGTCCTGCGTGCGGTGGGCGGAGCGCTATCTGCGGCAGACGCTGGCCTCGGGGGGCTGGGACGCGGTGCCGTTCCAGTTCGAGGACCTGGCGGCGCTGGACGCGCGCGCGGGCGGGCGGGGCGAGGTGACCGCGGAGCGGGCGGAGCGCGAGGTGCTGTGGGTGACGCCGGCGGGCCGGGTGTACGGGGGCGCGCAGGCGGTGGCGCGGCTGCTGATGCGTTCGGGCGGCGCGTGGGCGTACCTGGGGGCGGTGCTGGCGTCGGCGCCGGTGCGGCCGGTGGCGGGCCTGGCGTACCGCTGGGTGGCGCGCAACCGGCACCGGATGCCGGGGGGTACGGCGGCGTGCGCGCTGCCTCGGCGCCAGGGCGCTCAGTCGGTGTAGCGGGTGGCCAGGGCGGTCGGCATGGGTTCGTGGCGCAGGTAGGCGCGGGAGAACTCGGCGGTGCCGTGGGTGAGTGAGCGCAGGTCGACCGGGTAGCGGACGAGTTCGAGTTCGGGGACCTCGGCGCGCAGCAGGGTCAGGCCGGGGCCGCCGGTCTCGGTGCCGAGGACGCGGCCGCGGCGGGCGGAGAGGTCGCCGAGGACGGCGCCGAGGTAGTCGTCGGGCAGCAGGACGGTGACGGCGGCGACGGGTTCGAGCAGCCGGATGACGGCGTGTTCGGCGGCGTCGCGCAGGGCGAGGGCGGCGGCGGCCTGGAAGGCCGCGTCGGAGGAGTCCACGGAGTGGGCCTTGCCGTCGGTGAGGGTGACCCGGACGTCGACGAGCGGGTGGCCGGTGGCGACGCCCTTGGCGAGCTGGGCGCGCAGGCCCTTCTCGACGGAGGGGATGAAGTGCTTGGGGACGGCGCCGCCGACGACGTGCTCCTGGAACTCGAAGCCGGAGCCGGCCGGGAGGGGTTCGACCTCCAGGTCGCAGATGGCGTACTGGCCGTGGCCGCCGGACTGCTTGACGAGCCGGCCGTGGCCGGCGGCGGCGGTGCCGAAGGTCTCGCGGAGGGCGACCTGGGGTTCGACGGTGTCGACGTGGACGCCGTGCCGGGTGCGCAGGCGGTCGAGGACGACCTCGGCGTGGGCCTCGCCGGTGCACCAGAGGACGAGCTGGTGGGTGGCGGGGTTCTGTTCGAGGCGTAGGGCCGGGTCCTCGGCGGTGAGGCGGGTGAGGGCCTGGGAGAGCTTGTCGTCGTCGGCCTTGCTGTGGGCTTCGACGGCGATCGGGAGCAGGGGCTCGGGGAGGTTCCAGCCGTCGAGGTCGACGGGGTGGCCGGGGTCGTGGACGGTGTCGCCGGCGCGGGCGGTGGTGAGCTTGGCGATGCAGACGAGGTCGCCGGCGACGGCGTGCGGGACGGGCCGCTGGAGCTTGCCGAAGGGGCTGCTGAGGGCGGTGACGCGTTCGTCGCCGTTCTGGTCGGCGCTGTGGGCGGGGCCGGCGAGGTGGATGCGGGTGTCGGGGCGCAGGGTGCCGGCGTACAGGCGCAGCAGGCTGATCCGGCCGACGTAGGTGTCGCCGGTGACGCGGACGACCTGGGCGGCGAGCGGGGCGTCGGGGTCGCAGTCGGGGGCTGGGCGGGTGCGTTCGGTGGGGTCGGGGAAGGTGTGGACGATCAGGTCGAGGAGTTCGGTGGCGCCGAGGCCGTTCTCGCTGGTGGGGACGGCGGGGTGGAGGGCGCAGCCGAGGACTTCGCGGCGCAGGCCGGCTTCGAGGGCGTCGGTGTCGAGGGTGTCGCCGGAGAGGTAGCGCTCCATGAGGGTGTCGTCCTGGCCGGAGATGGCCTCGACGAGGCTGTCGTGGGCGGGCCCGGTGTCGGGCAGCGGGGTGGCCCGGCCGTAGGTGTCGCCGGTGAGCACGTCGACGCTGCCGTCGGGGCGGCCGTCGTGGAGGACGGGCAGGAAGAGCGGGCGGAGGGTGTCGGGGCCCAGGTCGAAGGCGTCGTGGCAGGCGGTGAGGATGTCGTCGAAGCCGGTGCGGGCGAGGTCGAGTTTGGCGACGGCGATGGCGCGCGGGATGCCTTCGGCGGCGCACTCGCGCCAGAGTGCGCGGGTGGGGGCGGTGACGGGGTCGGTGGCGGAGACGACGAAGACGGCGGCGTCGGCGGCGTGCAGGGCGGCGCGCAGGTCGGCGGTGAAGTCGGGGTGGCCGGGCGGGTCGATCAGGTTGATCTTGACGCCCTTCCATTCGAGCGGGAGCAGCGAGAGCTGGACGGAGCGCTGCTGGTGGTGCTCGATGTCCTCGTGGTCGGAGACGGTCGTGCCGTCGGTGACGCGACCGGCCCGGCCGGTGGCGCCGGAGGCGAGGGCGAGGGATTCGGCGAGGGTGGTCTTGCCCACACCGCTGGAGCCGATGAGGACGACGTTGCGCAGGTCCCGGGGGGCGGTGACGGCGGGCGCCTGGGCGGCTCGTGCCGTGCTGCGGTCGGGCATCGGGGTCTCCTCCCGTCGCGCCGGGGCTGTCCTTCGAAAGTGTAGGTGCGGGTGCTGCGGCGGCGCGTGTCGTACGGGTGGGCGGTGACCGTCCGTGTGTGGGACGTGGCCGGGGTGTCGTCGGGCGGTGCGTGCGACGGAGCGTGCCTCCGGCCTGGCTACGATGGGTGGGCCGGACGGGCTGATCCGTCCGGCCGTCTGCCGCGCGTGTTGCGCCAGGCGGGTACCAGGGAGATCGGAGCGGTCGGGAAGGCCATGCTCAACAAATACGCGCGTGCCTTCTTCACACGTGTTCTGACCCCGTTCGCCGCGTTCCTGATCCGGCTGGGCGTGAGCCCGGACGCCGTGACGCTGATCGGTACGGCCGGTTCGGTGGCCGGTGCGCTGGTGTTCTTCCCGCGCGGGGAGTTCTTCTGGGGCACCATCACGATCACGCTGTTCATCTTCTCGGACCTGGTGGACGGGAACATGGCCCGCCAGCTGGGCCGGAGCACCAGGTGGGGGGCGTTCCTGGACTCCACGCTGGACCGGGTCGCGGATGCGGCGATCTTCGGTGGTCTGGCGATGTGGTACGCGGGCAAGGGTGACGACAACCTGCTGTGCGCGGTGGCGATCTGCTGCCTGGCGAGCGGGCTGGTGGTGTCGTACACCAAGGCGCGGGCGCAGAGCCAGGGGCTGCCGTGCGACGTGTCGGGGCTGGTGGAGCGGGCCGAGCGGCTGGTGGCCAGCCTGGTGGCGGCCGGGGTCGCGGGTCTGCACAAGTTCGGGGTGCCGTACGTGGAGTGGCTGCTGCCGGTGGCGCTGTGGCTGGTGGCGGTGGGCAGTCTGGTGACGGTGTTCCAGCGCATGCTGACCGTGCGCCGGGAGGCGTTCGAGGCCGACCGAGCGGCGGCCGGGAGCTGATGGGGGGCGTCCTGCGGTGACGGACCGACTGGTGTACTGGGCGTACGCGCTGGGCTGGGCGGTGCTGAAGCACCTGCCGGAGCGGGTGGCGCGGGGCCTGTTCGACCGGCTGGCGGACTACGCCTGGCGCCGGCGCGGCAAGCGGGTGCTCCAGTTGGAGGCGAACCTGTGCCGGGTCCGTCCAGGGCTGGACGAGGCGGGCCTGCGGGCGCTGTCCCGGGACGGGATGCGCTCGTACCTGCGGTACTGGATGGAGTCGTTCCGGCTGCCGGTCTGGAGCCGGGAGCGGGTGGCCCGGGACGTCCAGTCGGAGGGCCTGGAGAACCTGCGAGAGCACATCGAGGCCGGTCGGGGCGCGGTGATCGCGCTGCCGCACATGGGCAACTGGGACCTGGCGGGCACCTGGGTGGCGCAGCTGGGCTTCCCGTTCACCACGGTCGCGGAGCGGTTGAAGCCGGAGCGGCTGTTCGACCGGTTCGTGGAGTTCCGGGAGGGCCAGGGCATGGAGGTCCTGGCGTTGACCGGGGGCGGGGTGAACGTGATCGGCACGCTCGCGCGACGGCTGCGCGAGGGCCGGCTGGTCTGCCTGGTGGGGGACCGGGACCTCTCGGAGGCGGGCGTGGAGGTGTCGTTCTTCGGGGAGGCGACCCGGATGCCGGCCGGTCCGGCGGCGCTGTGCCAGCGCACCGGGGCGGCGCTGCTGCCGGTGACGCTCTGGTACGACGGCCCGGTGATGCGGGCGCGGATCCACCCCGAGGTGCCGGTGCCGCAGGAGGGCGACCGCAAGGAGCGGACGCAGGCGATGACGCAGGCGCTGGCGCAGGTGTGGGAGCAGGCGATCCGCGAGCACCCCGAGGACTGGCACATGCTGCAGCGGTTCTGGCTGGCCGACCTCCCGGTCCGTGAGACGGTGGAGGAGGCGGCCGCGCCGCACTCCGAGGCGGCCCGGGCGGCCGCGCCGGAGCCGGCCGGCGAGCCGGCGGCCGAGGCCTCCGGGGCCTGATCCCGGCCAGCAGGAGTACCCGAAGGAGCATGAGGAACCCGTGAAGATCGGCATCGTCTGCCCGTACGACTGGGACGTCCCCGGTGGGGTGCAGTTCCACATCCGGGACTTGGCCGAGCACCTGATCGGTCTGGGCCACGAGGTCTCGGTGCTGTCGCCGGCCGAGGACGAGGAGGCGCTGCCGCCGTACGTGGTCGGTGCCGGGCGGGCGGTGGCGGTGCCGTACAACGGGTCGGTGGCGCGGCTGAGCTTCGGCGTCCTGTCGGCGGCGCGGACGCGGCGGTGGCTGCACGAGGGCCGGTTCGACATCCTGCACGTGCACGAGCCGGCCGCGCCGAGCGTGTCGATGCTGGCCGCCTGGTCGGCGTCCGGGCCGATGGTGGGGACGTTCCACACCTCCAACCCGCGCTCGCGGGCGATGATCGCGGCCTCGCCGATCCTGCAGCCTGGCCTGGAGAAGATGCGGGCCCGGATCGCGGTGTCGGAGTACGCCCGGCGGACGCTGGTCGAGCACCTGGGCGGTGACGCGGTGGTGATCCCGAACGGCGTGGACGTCGGCTTCTTCGCGGACGCCGAGCCGGACGAGCGCTGGCGCGGCGGTGCGGCGGCGGGGGAGCCGGGCACGATCGGCTTCGTCGGCCGCATCAACGAGCCGCGCAAGGGCCTGCCGACGCTGCTGGCGGCGCTGCCGAAGATCCTGGCCGAGCGGCCGGGCGTGCGGCTGCTGGTGGCGGGCAAGGGGGACGAGGAGGAGGCCGTCGCCGGCCTGGCGCCGGAGGTGCGCCGGCAGGTGGAGTTCCTCGGCATGGTGAGCGACCGCGACAAGGCCCGGCTGCTGCGCAGCGTGGACCTGTACGTGGCGCCGAACACCGGTGGCGAGAGTTTCGGGATCATCCTGGTCGAGGCGATGTCGGCGGGCGCCCCGGTGCTGGCCAGCGACCTGGACGCGTTCAAGCAGGTGCTGGACGGCGGGGACGCGGGCGAGCTGTTCCCGGTGGAGGACGCGGACGCGCTGGCCGCTGCGGCGCTGCGGCTGCTGGGCGATCCGGGGCGGCTGGGGGAGCTGAGCAAGGCCGCTTCGCGGTACGTGCGGCGGTTCGACTGGTCGACGGTCGGTGCGGACATCCTGGCGGTGTACGAGACGGTGGCGGCGGGGGCCGCGGCGGTGGTCGAGGAGGACGTGCGCAGCGGCCGGCGCGGCCGGTTCGGGCTGGCGCGGGACTGAGCGCGGGACCGAGCCCGGCCGGCCCGGGACTTTTCCGGGGTGCCGGCGGCGTTAGGGTCGGTCGACCGTATTCGGGCACGACGCATGGGGGCACCGATGCCGCAGATCTCCGTCGACTACTCGCCGAGCCTGGCCGGCTCCTTCGACCGCCGGGCGCTGGGCGTGGCGATCAACCGGCTCGCGGTGGGGACGATCGACGCGAAGCCGGAGGCGTGCAAGACGCTGTTCCGGCAGAACGACGACTTCGTGGTGGGGGAGGGCGAGGGGGCCGCCGCGCAGGTGTACGTCGAGTTCCAGATCTTCCCGGGCCGTACGCCGGAGGCGAAGGCGGCGCTCAGCGAGGGCGTGCTGGCGCTGCTGGCCGAGCACGTCGCGCCGGCGCCGGGCACCCGGCTGCACACCGCGGTGAACGTCTCCGACATCGACCGCGGGTCCTACCGGAGCGCGAGCGCGGAGGGCTGAGCCGGTGACACCCGGTAGCGTTGCGCCCCGTGACTACCTGGATCTGGGCCGGCGTGGCCGTGGTGCTGTTCGGCATGTACCTGAGTTGGACGGCCGGTCGGTTGGACCGGCTGCACGCCAGGATCGACGCCGCGCGGGCGGCGCTGGACGCGCAGCTGGTCCGTCGGGCCTCGGTGGCGATGGAGCTGGCCACGTCCTCGCTGCTGGACCCGGCGGCCTCGCTGCTGCTGCTGGACGCGGCGCACGCGGCCCGGCAGGCCGAGGACGACCAGCGTGAGGTGGCGGAGAGCCAGCTGAGCCTGGCGCTGCGGGCGGTGTTCGCCGAGCCGGAGCAGGTGGCGGCGCTGGTGGCGGAGCCGGGCGGCGAGGACGCGGTGCGCGACCTGACGGCGGCGGTGCGCCGGGCGCCGATGGCGCGCCGGTTCCACAACGACGCGGTGCGGGCGGCCCGGGCGGTGCGCGAGCACCGTCTGGTGCGGTACTTCCGGCTGGCGGGGAAGGCTCCGTTCCCGCTGGCGTTCGAGATGGACGATGCTCCGCCGCCCGCGCTCACGCCCGAAGGGGCACCCGCCTAGGCTGTGCTCGGATACGGCCCGTTTGTCGCATCCCGTCGTCCGGGCTGGACTTGGTGGCGCATGGTTGCGTCACCCGTTCCGCCTACCATAGGGCGATAGCACTGGTTCATCTTCGAGTGAGGTCTCACGTGTCCACCACCCCCACCACCGCAGACCAGCCGCAGATCGGTACCGCCCGGGTGAAGCGCGGCATGGCCGAGCAGCTCAAGGGCGGTGTGATCATGGACGTGGTCAACGCCGAGCAGGCCAAGATCGCTGAAGACGCCGGCGCGGTGGCCGTCATGGCGCTGGAGCGGGTTCCGGCCGACATCCGTAAGGACGGCGGCGTGGCCCGGATGTCCGACCCGAACATGATCGAGGAGATCATCGAGGCGGTCTCCATCCCGGTGATGGCCAAGTCGCGGATCGGTCACTTCGTCGAGGCCCAGGTCCTCCAGTCGCTCGGCGTCGACTACATCGACGAGTCCGAGGTGCTGACCCCGGCCGACGAGGTCAACCACTCCGACAAGTGGGCCTTCACCACCCCCTTCGTCTGTGGCGCCACCAACCTGGGCGAGGCCCTGCGCCGCATCGCCGAGGGCGCGGCCATGATCCGCTCGAAGGGCGAGGCCGGCACCGGCAACGTCGTCGAGGCGGTCCGCCACCTGCGCCAGATCAAGAACGAGATCGCCAAGCTGCGCGGCTTCGACAACAACGAGCTGTACGCCGCCGCCAAGGAGCTGCGCGCCCCGTACGAGCTCGTCAAGGAGGTCGCCGAGCTCGGCAAGCTGCCGGTCGTGCTGTTCTCCGCCGGTGGCGTGGCCACCCCGGCCGACGCCGCGCTGATGCGCCAGCTCGGTGCCGAGGGCGTCTTCGTCGGCTCGGGCATCTTCAAGTCGGGCGACCCGGCCAAGCGCGCCGCCGCCATCGTGAAGGCCACCACCTTCTTCGACGACCCGAAGATCATCGCGGACGCCTCCCGCAACCTCGGCGAGGCCATGGTCGGCATCAACTGCGACACCCTGCCGGAGACCGAGCGCTACGCCAACCGCGGCTGGTAGTCGCCCCCTGTGCCGGCCCGCCGCAGCGCCTTGGCGCGCGGCGGGCCGCGTCACGTACATCCGTAGAACGATCGAACGAGGTTGAAGACCGTGAGCACTCCAGTCATCGGCGTCCTCGCCCTCCAGGGTGACGTCCGCGAGCACCTGGTCGCGCTGGCCGAGGCCGACGCGCTCGCCCGCCCGGTGCGTCGTGCCGAGGAGCTGGCCGAGGTCGACGCGCTGGTGATCCCCGGCGGGGAGTCCACCACCATGTCCAAGCTGGCGCTGCTGTTCGGCGTGATGGACCCGCTGCGCGAGCGGGTCGCCGCCGGGATGCCGGTGTACGGCACCTGCGCGGGCATGATCATGCTGGCCGACAAGATCCTGGACGGCCGGGACGACCAGGAGACCGTCGGCGGCATCGACATGACCGTGCGCCGCAACGCCTTCGGCCGCCAGAACGAGTCCTTCGAGTCCGGTGTCGCCTTCGAGGGCCTGGGCGACGCGCCGGTGCACGGCGTCTTCATCCGGGCCCCCTGGGTCGAGGGCGTCGGCGCGGGTGTCGAGGTGCTGGCCGAGCTGCCCGCCGCGGACGGTCCGGAGAGCCGGATCGTGGCCGTGTGCCAGGGCAACCTGCTGGCGACCTCCTTCCACCCGGAGCTCACCGGCGACCACCGGGTGCACGCCTACTTCGTCGCGATGGTCGAGGAGCACCTGGGACGGCGCTGACCGTGTGCGCCTTTCCGGTGACGACACCGGTAAGATCTCATCTGTTTCATTTCCCTTTGGCGACGTAAAGGAGCTGGCGAATGTCCGGCCACTCTAAGTGGGCTACCACCAAGCACAAGAAGGCCGTGATCGACGCCAAGCGCGGCAAGCTCTTCGCCAAGATGATCAAGAACATCGAGGTGGCGGCGCGCACCGGCGGTTCCGACCCGGCCGGCAACCCGACCCTCTACGACGCCATCCAGAAGGCGAAGAAGAGCTCGGTCCCGATCGACAACATCAACCGCGCCGTCAAGCGCGGTGGCGGTCTGGAGGCCGGCGGCGCCGACTACCAGACGATCATGTACGAGGGCTACGGCCCGAACGGCGTCGCCGTCCTGATCGAGTGCCTCACCGACAACCGCAACCGCGCCGCCTCCGACGTGCGCGTCGCGATGACCCGCAACGGCGGCTCGATGGCCGACCCGGGCTCGGTGTCGTACCTGTTCACCCGCAAGGGCGTCGTGATCGTCCCCAAGGCTGACGGCGTGGACGAGGACAAGCTCTTCGAGGTCGTCCTCGACCAGGAGCCCGAGGAGATCAACGACCTCGGCGACGCGTTCGAGATCGTCTCCGAGGCCACCAAGATGGTCGCCGTGCGCACCGCGCTGGTGGACGCCGGTGTCGACTACGACTCGGCCGAGGCCAACTTCCTCCCGAGCATGCAGGTCGAGCTGGACGTCGACGGCGCCCGCAAGATCCTCAAGCTGATCGACGTGCTGGAGGACAGCGACGACGTGCAGAACGTCTTCGCCAACTTCGACATCTCCGACGAGGTCGGTGCGCAGCTCGACGCCGAGTGATCGTTCTCACTCCCCGGCCCGGCGGTCTCCCGACCGCCGGGCCGGTGTCTTTGCGGGCGCTGTCGGACCCGGACGGTAGCCTTCGCAGGTCGCCCGCCGTGGGCCGGAGGGCCTGCCCGGGCCGGAGCGCCCGGAGGCGGGCGGCGATCAACGAGAGGCGGGGCTGTGGTACGGGTACTGGGCGTGGACCCGGGGCTGACCAGGTGCGGGATCGGCGTGGTCGAGGGTGCGCCGGGGCGGCCGCTGCGGATGGTCGGGGTCGGCGTGGTGCGCACTCCCGCCGAGGAGGAGATCGGGCGGCGGCTGCTGCTGGTGGAGCAGGGCATGGAGGCCTGGCTCGACGAGTACGAGCCGGAGCTGGTCGCCGTCGAGCGGGTGTTCGCCCAGCACAACGTCCGGACGGTGATGGGCACCGCCCAGGCCAGCGCGGTCGCGATGCTCTGCGCCACCCGGCGCGGCATCCCGGTCACCCTGCACACCCCGAGCGAGGTCAAGGCCGCCGTCACCGGCTCCGGCCGGGCCGACAAGGCGCAGGTCACGGCCATGGTGCAGCGCCTGCTGCGGCTGGACGCCCCGCCCAAGCCCGCCGACGCCGCCGACGCGCTGGCGCTGGCCATCTGCCACATCTGGCGCGGCGGGGCGGTCAACCGCCTGGAAGCCGCGGTACGGGCGGCCCGCGCCACCCCCCTGAAAGGAAGCAGCCGGTGATCGCCTTCGTGCAAGGGCCCGTGGCGGCCATCTCCTCCGGACTCGCCGTGGTCGAGGTCGGCGGGGTCGGCATGGCCGTGCAGTGCACGCCGAACACGCTGGCCGGGCTCCGGCTGGGTGAGCCCGCCCGGCTCGCGACCTCGTTGGTGGTCCGGGAGGACTCGCTGACCCTGTTCGGCTTCGCGGACGACGACGAGCGCGCCGTCTTCGAGATCCTCCAGGCCGCGCCGGGCGTCGGCCCGAAGCTGGCGCAGGCGATCCTCGGGGTGCACAGCCCCGACGCGCTGCGGGCCGCGGTGGCCGGCGGCGACGAGAAGGCGCTGGTGGCCGTGCCCGGCATCGGGAAGGCGAAGGCCGCCAAGCTGCTGCTGGAGTACAAGGACAAGCTGGGCGCCCCGCACGGCGCGGTGCCGGCGCAGAAGCCGATCGCGAGCGGTCCGGCCCCCTGGAGCGAGCAGCTGCACTCGGCGCTGACCGGTCTCGGCTACGCTCCGCGCGAGGCGGACGAGGCGGTCGTGGCCGTCACCCCCGAGGCGGAGGCCCAGCAGACGCCGGACGTCGGCGCACTGCTCCGGCTCGCCCTGCGCGGCCTCAACCGATCCCGCTAAAGCCATCTGGCGATCTGTCCTCTTGTCGACTTTGGAGCATGTGCTGATGAGTCCGTACGACTCGGACCCGGGCGACCGGCTGGTGACGGCCGCCGCCGACGGGGAGGACCAGGCGGTCGAGGCGGCGCTGCGCCCCAAGCTGCTGGACGAGTTCATCGGTCAGGAGCGGGTGCGCGAGCAGCTGTCCCTGGTGCTCCAGGCGGCCCGCAAGCGCGGCAGCGCGCCCGACCACGTGCTGCTCAGCGGGCCGCCCGGGCTGGGCAAGACCACCCTGTCCATGATCATCGCCGCCGAGCTGGGCGCCCCGATCCGGATCACCTCCGGCCCGGCGATCCAGCACGCGGGGGACCTCGCGGCGATCCTCTCCTCGCTCGCCGAGGGCGAGGTGCTCTTCCTCGACGAGATCCACCGGATGTCCCGTCCGGCCGAGGAGATGCTCTACATGGCGATGGAGGACTTCCGGGTCGACGTGATCGTCGGCAAGGGCCCGGGCGCCACCGCCATCCCGCTGGAACTGCCGCCCTTCACCCTGGTCGGCGCCACCACCCGGGCCGGCCTGCTGCCGCCCCCGCTGCGCGACCGCTTCGGCTTCACCGGGCACATGGAGTTCTACGCCCCGGCCGAGCTCGAACGGGTGGTGCGCCGCTCGGCCACCCTGCTGGACGTGGAGATCGACCCGGCCGGCGCCGCCGAGATCGCCGGCCGCTCGCGGGGGACGCCGCGCATCGCCAACCGGCTGCTGCGCCGGGTCCGCGACTTCGCGCAGGTGCGGCACGACGGCCAGGTCACCGTCGAGATCGCCGCCCGGGCGCTGGACGTCTACGAGGTGGACGCCCGCGGTCTGGACCGGCTGGACCGCGCGGTGCTGACCGCGCTGCTGCGGCTGTTCGGCGGCGGGCCGGTCGGTTTGTCGACTCTCGCGGTCGCGGTGGGGGAGGAGTCGGAGACGGTCGAGGAGGTGGCGGAGCCATTCCTGGTCCGCGAGGGCCTGCTCGCCCGGACCCCGCGCGGCCGGATCGCCACCGCGGCGGCCTGGCAGCACCTCGGGCTGACCCCGCCGATCCAGGCCACCCGGGGCGCCGTGCCCGCGCAATCCGAACTCTTCCGGGCCGACGAGGGCTGAACGGGTGATCGCCGCCCGACGGTTCCCGGGAGGCGTCCGATGCACCGCCCCGGTGAGTGGCCCGGGTGCGAGCCGGGGGCGAAGCCGGGGAAACTGTGCAGGCGGAGGGTCGCCACTTTCGGCGGCAGGATGCGATGCTTGGCGTTGTCCGATCAGTTCGGGGTCGCCTAGACTCCGCCGGACCGCCCCGCTCACCTGACGGGCCGACCAATACCACACAGGCCGCCGGTCGGCGGCCCGTAAAGGACCCTGGCTGCAGTGAACTTCATCATCCTTCTCCTCCCGATCATCGCGATCGTGCTCATGTTCCGGTCGCAGAAGAAGCGCCAGTCGCAGATGCAGCAGATGCAGACCTCGCTGGAGCCAGGGGCGGGGGTGCGCACCATCGGCGGCCTGTACGCCACGGTGAAGGCGATCAACGAGGAGACCATCGAGCTGGAGATCGCGCCCGGCGTGGTCACCCACTTCACCAAGAGCGCGATCGCCGCTGTCCTGGAGCCCCAGGAGTACGACGCGATCATCAACGGTCGCCCCGCCGATGACGAGCTGGCCGAGCCGGAGGCCGAGGACGCCGACGCCGAGCCGGTCGAGGACAAGCCGCTGACGCTCACCAAGGACGGCGGCGCCAAGGGCGACGTCGAGGGCGGGGCTCCCGCGAGCAAGTAGTACGGTCGGGCACCAGCCCGGCCGCGCGGCCCAGTGCCGCGAGCCCACAGGACCTCAGGGCCGCAGAACCGCCATGCCCCCGTCCCGCCACAAGCCGGACGGGGGTCCGGTTGGGGGAGTGGCATGGACAGGGAGAAACGAGCAAGGTGGCAACACCCAAGTCGCGCCCGCGCGACGGCTACCCAGGGCGGGCGCTGGCCCTCATCCTGGTCGTCACCGTCGGACTGGTCGCCCTCATGTTCGGGACGGGCCACACCAAGCCCCGGCTCGGAATCGACCTCGCCGGTGGCACCAGTATCACGCTGACCGCGAAGTCGACCGACCCCAAGGCGATCAGCAAGTCCAACATGGACATCGCCACCGGGATCATCGAGCGCCGCGTCAACGGCATGGGTGTCTCCGAGGCGGAGGTGCAGACCCAGGGCGACAACACGATCATCGTGAACATCCCCAAGGGCGGCAACCAGCAGAACGCGGCGGACCAGGTGGGTACCACCGCCAAGCTGTTCTTCCGCCCGGTCCTCGCGGTGGCGCCCAGCGGCTTCACGCCGCCGGCGCCCACCGGCTCCCCCTCGGCCACCGGCACCCCGAGCGCGGCCCCGTCCGCCGGCTCCACCGCCTCGGCCGGCGCGAGCGCCACCGGCACGCCCAGCGCGAGCGGCACCAAGCAGGGCCGCCCGGCCGGTGAGGCGCTGGCCGCCGACGCCAGCCCGAGCGCCGCCGCCACGGGCGCGAGCACCGCCCCGAGCGCCGCCACCACGCCGTCCGCGCCCGCCACCCCGCCCAGCGCCGCGGACGTCAGCGCCGCGATGACCCAGGGCACCGTGCCGCCGGAGCTGGCTGCGGCCTTCACCGCCCTCGACTGCACCAAGCCGGAGGTCCGCGGGACCCAGACCGGCGCAGAGGACAAGGCCGTCGTCGCCTGCTCGCAGAAGGCCGAGAACGGCTACTACGAGAAGCTCGCCCTCGGCCCCGTCGCCGTGAAGGGCTCGGACGTCTCCAAGGCCCAGCCGGGCCTCGACAACCAGACGGGTGCCGGCTGGCAGGTCCAGCTCCAGTTCAACGGCGCCGGCACCGACGCCTTCACCAAGGTCACCGGCCAGCTCGCCACCCAGGCCCCGCCGAACAACCAGTTCGCGATCGTGCTGGACAACCAGGTCGTCTCGCACCCCGAGGTCAAGAACGTGATTCCCGGCGGCAGCGCCGTGATCACCGGCCGCTTCAGCCAGGCCGAGGCGCAGGACCTGTCCAACGTGCTGGGCTACGGCGCCCTGCCGCTGGAATTCAGCAAGGGCGAGATCACCACCGTCTCCCCGGCGCTCGGCGGCGACCAGCTCATGGCCGGTCTGGTCGCCGGCGCGATCGGCATGCTGCTGGTGGTGCTCTACTCGCTGGTGTACTACCGCGGCCTCGGCCTGGTCTCGATCGCCGGTCTGCTCGTCTCGGCGGCCCTGACCTACTCGATCATGAGCCTGCTCGGCGCCGGGATCGGCTTCGCGCTGAACCTGCCCGCGGTCTGCGGTGCGATCGTCGCGATCGGCATCACCGCCGACTCCTTCATCGTCTACTTCGAGCGCATCCGCGACGAGGTCCGCGAGGGCGCCCCGCTGCGCCCGGCGGTCCAGCGGGCCTGGCCGCGTGCCCGGCGCACCATCCTGGTGTCGGACTTCGTGTCCTTCCTCTGTGCCGCCGTGCTCTACGTGGTCTCGGTCGGCAAGGTCCAGGGCTTCGCGTTCACCCTGGGGCTGACCACCGCGCTGGACGTCGTGGTGATCTTCCTCTTCACCAAGCCGGTGATCACGCTGCTGGCCCGGCGCAAGTTCTTCGCCAACGGTCACCCGTGGTCCGGCCTGGACCCGAAGCGGCTGGGCGCCCGCCCGCCGCTGCGCAGCAGCCGTCGCCGTAGCCCCTCCTCTGCCGCCGTGAAGGAGGCCTGACACCGTGTCACGCTTCTCCAATCTGGGACACCGGCTCTACCAGGGCGAGGTCAGCTTCGACTTCGTCGGGCGCCGTAAGCTCTGGTACTCCATCTCCGGCGTGATCGTGCTGATCGCGGCGATCGGCCTGGCGATGGGCCTGCACCTGGGCATCGAGTTCAAGGGCGGCTCGGTCTACACCGTGACCAAGCCGGGGCTGACCGTCTCGCAGGCGCAGGAGACTTCCGACCAGATCGTCTCCTCGCACCCGCTGGTGCAGTCGACCGACAACGGCAAGATCCGCATCCAGGTCAGCACCGAGGAGCCGAAGAGCTCGGACGAGATCCGCGCTCAGCTCTCCGAGAAGCTGGCCGTGCCGCTGGACACCGTCGAGGCCCAGGTGATCGGCCCCAGCTGGGGCAAGCAGATCTCCTCGAAGGCGCTCACCGGCCTGATCATCTTCATGGTCCTGGTGACGGTCTACCTGGCGATCGCCTTCGAGTGGCGGATGGCGGTGGCGGCCCTGGTCGCCCTCATCCACGACCTCCTGATCACCATCGGCGTGTACGCCCTGGTGGGCTTCGAGGTCACCCCCGGTACGGTGATCGGCTTCCTGACCATCCTCGGGTACTCGCTCTACGACACGGTCGTCGTCTTCGACACCGTGAAGGAGAACACCAAGGACCTCACCAAGCAGAACAAGCTCACCTACAGCGAGGCGGCCAACGCGGGCCTCAACCAGACCCTGGTGCGTTCGCTCAACACCACCGTGGTCGCCCTGCTCCCGGTCGCCGCGCTGCTGTTCATCGGTGGCGGCCTCCTGGGCGCCGGCACGCTGAACGACATCTCGCTGGCGCTGTTCATCGGCCTCGCGGCCGGTGCCTACTCGTCGATCTGCGTCGCCACCCCGCTGCTGGCGCAGCTCAAGGAGGAGCAGCCGGAGATGAAGGCGCTGCGCAAGCGGGTCCTGCAGCACCGGGCCGCGGCCGCTGCCAAGGCCGCGGGCGAGGTGCCGGCGGACGAGGAGATCGCGGACGAGGACCTGCCTGCGGGTATGGTCGGTCAGCGCGGCCGGGCGGCCGGCACCACGCGTGCCAAGGGCCGTCCGTCCACCAAGCGCTGAACCGACCCGACCGTAAGGACACGCCGTGACCACCGCCGACACCGCACTGGCCGAGCTGTTGAACAGCCGGATCCGGGACGTCCCGGACTACCCGAAGCCGGGTGTGCTGTTCAAGGACATCGCGCCGCTGCTGGCCGACGCCGAGGCCTTCGGCGCCCTCACCAGGGCGCTGGCGGACCGGGCGCGGGAGCTCGGGGCGACCAAGGTGGTGGGCCTGGAGGCGCGCGGCTTCGTGCTGGCGGCTCCGGCGGCCTTCGCGGCCGGGCTCGGCTTCGTGCCGATCCGCAAGCAGGGCAAGCTGCCCGGCGAGGTGTTCCGGCGCTCGTACGAGCTGGAGTACGGCTCGGCGACGCTGGAGGTGCAGTGCGACGCCTTCGCACCCGGTGAGCGGGTGCTGGTGGTGGACGACGTGCTGGCCACCGGTGGCACCATCGGCGCCTCGCTGGACCTGGTGAAGGAGGCCGGCGCCGAGCTGGTGGGCATCGTGGTGCTGATGGAGCTGGGCTTCCTGGACGGCCGGGAACGGCTGGCCGGGCACCTGAACGGCGCCCCGCTGGAGACGCTGGTCACGGTCTGAGGGACCTGAGTGAAGGGCGGCGGTCGGATCATCCGACCGCCGCCCTTCCGTTTCCGGCCCGGGTGGATGAACGCCGGGGCGCCCGGCTCGGTACCATGAAGATTCACCCCCTCCCGGTTGCGTCCGACCGTACGGGCCGCGGCAGGGGTCGGCCCCGGTGCCCCGAGGAGAGTCCTTGCCCGACGAGGTTGTGCCCACGGCCGAAGCGGCCGCCCCCGACAACCGTCCCACGCCCTCGGGGGCCACCCCGGCACGCCCGGCGCCGACCTCCTCGCGACCGACCGCCCCCACCGGGCGCGGCTCCTCCTCGGGTGGCATGCGCGCCCGCCTGGCCCGCCTCGGCGGCCAGCGCTCCAGCGTGCTCAACCCCGTGCTGGAGCCGCTGTTCCGGTCGATCCGGGCGAACGACCCGAAGGCCGACCCGGCGCTGCTGCGGGACATCGAGCGGGCCTACGCCGTCGCCGAGAAGTGGCACCGCGGGCAGAAGCGCAAGAGCGGCGACCCGTACATCACCCACCCGCTGGCGGTGGCCACCATCCTGGCCGAGCTGGGGATGGACGCCGCGACCCTGATGGCCGGGCTGCTGCACGACACCGTCGAGGACACCGACTACGGCCTGGAGACCCTGCGCAAGGACTTCGGCGACTCGGTGGCGCTGCTGGTGGACGGCGTCACCAAGCTTGACCGGGTCAAGTTCGGCGAGGCCGCGCAGGCCGAGACCGTCCGCAAGATGGTCGTCGCGATGGCCAAGGACCCGCGGGTCCTGGTGATCAAGCTGGCCGACCGCCTGCACAACATGCGCACGATGCGCTACCTCAAGCGGGAGAAGCAGGAGAAGAAGGCCCGCGAGACGCTGGAGATCTACGCCCCGCTGGCGCACCGGCTGGGCATGAACACCATCAAGTGGGAGCTGGAGGACCTCGCCTTCGCGATCCTCTACCCCAAGATGTACGACGAGATCGTCCGGCTCGTCGCCGAGCGCGCCCCCAAGCGGGACGAGTACCTGGCGACCGTCATCGACCAGGTCCAGGGGGACCTGCGCGGCGCCCGGATCACCGCCTCCGTCACCGGTCGGCCGAAGCACTACTACTCGGTCTACCAGAAGATGATCGTCCGGGGCCGGGACTTCGCCGAGATCTACGACCTGGTGGGCATCCGGGTCCTGGTCGACACCGTCCGCGACTGCTACGCGGCGCTGGGCACCATCCACGCGCGGTGGAACCCGGTGCCGGGGCGGTTCAAGGACTACATCGCGATGCCCAAGTTCAACATGTACCAGTCGCTGCACACGACGGTGATCGGCCCCGGCGGCAAGCCCGTCGAACTCCAGATCCGCACCTTCGACATGCACCGCCGGGCCGAGTACGGCATCGCCGCGCACTGGAAGTACAAGCAGCGCGCGGTGGCCGGCGCGTCCAAGGTCCGCACCGACACCCCGACCCAGGTCCGCAAGGACGACAAGGCCGGCGCCGTCAACGAGATGGCCTGGCTGCGGCAGCTGCTGGACTGGCAGAAGGAGACCGCCGACCCGAGCGAGTTCCTGGAGTCGCTGCGCTTCGACCTGGCCAGCAACGAGGTCTTCGTCTTCACGCCCAAGGGCGACGTGATAGCCCTGCCGGCCGGTGCGACCCCGGTCGACTTCGCCTTCGCGGTGCACACCGAGGTGGGCTACCGGACGATAGGGGCCCGGGTCAACGGGCGGCTGGTGCCGCTGGAGTCGACGCTGGAGAACGGCGACGCCGTCGAGGTGTTCACCTCCAAGGCGGAGAACGCCGGCCCGTCCCGGGACTGGCTGGGCTTCGTCAAGTCGCCGCGCGCCCGCAACAAGATCCGCGCCTGGTTCTCCAAGGAGCGCCGCGAGGAGGCGATCGAGCACGGCAAGGAGGCGATCGTCCGGGCGATGCGCAAGCAGGGCCTGCCGATCCAGCGGATCCTGACCGGCGACTCGCTGGTCACCCTGGCCCACGAGATGCGCTACCCCGACATCTCCTCGCTCTACGCCGCGATCGGCGAGGGCCACGTCACCGCGCAGAACATCGTGCAGAAGCTGGTCCAGGCGCTCGGCGGCGAGGAGGGCGCCACCGAGGACCTCGCCGAGACCGCGACCCCGACGCACGACAACCGCCGGGCGGTGCGCCGCCGGGCCAAGGGCGACCCGGGCGTGATCGTCAAGGGCGTCGAGGACGTCTGGGTCAAGCTGTCCCGCTGCTGCACCCCGGTGCCGGGCGACCCGATCGTCGGCTTCGTGACCCGCGGCAACGGCGTCTCGGTGCACCGCGCCGACTGCGTCAACGTCGAGTCGCTGAGCCAGCAGCCCGAGCGGATGATCGACGTCGAGTGGGCCGCCACCCAGTCCTCGGTGTTCCTGGTGGCCATCCAGGTCGAGGCGCTGGACCGCTCCCGGCTGCTCTCGGACGTCACCCGGGTGCTCTCCGACCAGCACGTCAACATCCTGTCGGCGGCGGTGCAGACCTCCCGCGACCGGGTCGCGATGAGCCGCTTCACCTTCGAGATGGGCGACCCGAAGCACCTCGGCCACGTGCTCAAGGCCGTGCGCGGCGTCGAGGGCGTCTACGACGTCTACCGCGTCACCTCGGCCCGCAAGTAGCGCCCCGAGCACGAGAGCACGAGAGAGGGCCCCGGGAGATCCCGGGGCCCTCTCTCGTGCGTTCGGCGGATCAGCCGCTGAACTCCTCCTGGCTCCGGTGCGCCTGCTCCAGCAGGGTCTGCACGCCGGCCAGCTCGTTCTCCAGCTTGGCGATCCGGCCGGCGTTCCCGGCGGCGCGGGCCTTGTCCAGATCCGTCCGGATCTTGTCGGCCTTCGCCTCGAACAGGCCGACCATGCCGGCGGCGCGCGCCTTGGCCTCCGGGTTGGAGCGCTTCCACTCGGTGTCCTCGGCCTCGCGGATGGCCCGCTCGACCGTGTTCAGCCGGCCGTCCAGCTTCGGACGGGCGTCGCGCGGCACGTGCCCGATCGCCTCCCAGCGCTCGTTGACCTCGCGCAGCGCCGCCTTGGCGGCCTTCAGGTCGGTGATCGGCAGGATCGCCTCGGCCTCGACGGCCAGCGCCTCCTTGAGCTTCTGGTTGGCCACCTGCTCGGCGTCCCGCTCGCTGAACACCGCGGAACGGGCCTGGAAGAAGACGTCCTGCGCGCCGCGGAAGCGCGCCCACAGCTCGTCCTCGATGTCCCGCTGGGCCCGGCCGGCGGACTTCCAGCGCGCCATCAGGTCGCGGTAGGCGGCCGCGGTGTCGCCCCACTCGGTGGACGAGGACAGCGCCTCGGCCTCGGCGACCAGCGCCTCCTTGGTCTGCCGGGCCTGCTCGCGCTCGGCGTCCAGGGTCGCGAAGTGCGCCTTGCGGTGCTTGGAGAAGACCGAGCGGGCGTGCGAGAAGCGGTGCCACAGCTCGTCGTCGCTCTTGCGGTCCAGCCGGGGCAGGCCCTTCCAGGTGTCCACCAGGGCGCGCAGCCGGTCCCCGGCCTCCCGCCACTGGGTGGACTCGGCGAGCTGCTCGGCCTCGGAGACCAGCGCCTCCTTGGCGGTGCGGGTCTCGTCCTGGGCCTTGGCGCGAGCGGCCTTGCGCTCCTCGCGCCGGCTCTCGATCTCGCCGGCGAGCGTGTCCAGCCGCTTGGCCAGGGCGGCCAGGTCGCCGACCGCGTGCCCCTCGGTCACCTGGGCGCGCAGGTGGTCCAGCGCGGCCTGGGCGTCCTTGGCGGCCAGGTCGGTGGTGCGCACCCGCTTCTCCAGCAGGCCGATCTCCACCTCGATGCCCTGGTACTTGCGCTCGAAGTAGGCGAGGGCCTCCTCGGGCGAGCCGGCCTGCCAGGAACCCACGACGCGTTCGCCGTCGGCCGTCCTGACGTAGACCGTGCCCTGCTCGTCGACACGGCCCCACGGGTCGCTGCTCATAGCGCGTCCTCCACATGACGTCGCGCCCGCGCCGGGGCGGCGCGCGTCCGTCGTCCACAGTTGATGTGCGGCGGACCGATGAGTCCGCCGTCCCCGTCCGCCGTGACTTGCTGCCGAGGGTGACGGCCAGGCGGGTACGGGCACCCTGATACAACGCCAACATAGGCGACCGGCCCCGGTGCTGTCCGCATCCGGGCCGGGCGATTTCGGGCCGGGGCCGCGCCGAGGCGCTTCGGGCGCCCCTTGTGGGCGGCCCCGGGAAATGTCAACTCTTTGCCGTGGTCACCGAGTTGAAGGTGACGTCGGCCATCGGGTGGCCGTCCGGGGCGCCCTCCAGGGTGCCCGCGGCGGCGATCTTCTGCACCGCGTCCAGGCCCCCGGTGATCTTGCCGAAGGGGGTGTAGTTCGGGGGCAGCTGGGTGTCCTTGTAGACCAGGAAGAACTGGCTCCCGTTCGTGCCCGGGCCGGAGTTGGCCATCGCCACGGTGCCCGCCGGGTAGGTCGCGCCGGTCAGGTTCTCGTCCGCGAACTTGTACCCGGGGCCGCCGGTGCCGCCCGGGACGGTCGCGCTGGCGGTCGGGTCGCCGCACTGGAGCACGAAGATGCCGTCGGTGGTGAGGCGGTGGCACTTGGTGTGGTCGAAGTACTTCTCCCCGGCCAGGAAGACGAAGGAGTTCACCGTGTGCGGGGCCTTGGCCGCGTCGAGCGCGAGCGTCACCTTGCCGCAGTTGGTGTCCAGCGTCGCGGTGTACGAGCCGCCCGCGTCGAGCGCCATGGCCGGCTCGGCCTGCCACTGCTTGCCGTTCGGCGCGCCCGGCGCCGGATCGGCGCAGCCCTCGACCGGCTTGCGGGTCGGGGTGGTCGGCTCGGCGCTCTGGCTCGGCGCGGCCTTGGCGGAGGAGGCGGCCGAAGCCGACTTGTCCTTGTCCGAGCTGAACGCCCCGGTGCCGACCAGCGCACCGCCGCCGGCCAGCACCACGACGGCGAGCGCGGAGCCCAGGATCGTGTTGCGGCGCCTGCGCGCGGACCGCGCGGCGACCCGCCGCTCCATCTGGCGCTCGTACTTCTCTCGGGCGAGCTGCCGCCGCCGCTGTTCGCTGCTGACCACCGGCCGTGTCTCCTACGGATGTGCTGGGAAAGTGGATGGGTACCGAAGCGGATCATCGCATCCATCGGCGGCCAAGTGTAGGGACCGGGCCTGTAAGAACGCGGTGAACCTGTCAGTGCGAACCGCGCGCGCCACCCCTATCTGGTTCGCAACCGCACCCGCACCGCCGGTAGGCTGCCTTTACCTCACTGGTTTGCTGCATGACTGGTGGCTGCATCCGACCCGGCAGCCGCGACCGTAGCCGCCACTGCCGACCGCATCACGAAGGACGCGCGTGTTCATCGCCGGATTCCCCGCTGGAGCCTGGGGCACCAACTGCTACCTGGTCGCCCCGGCGGCGGGCGAGGAGTGCGTCATCGTCGATCCCGGCCACCAGGCGGCGCGCGGTGTCGAGGAGATGGTCCGCGAGCACGGGCTCAAGCCCGTCGCCGTGGTGCTCACGCACGGCCACATCGACCACGTGGCCTCGGTGGTCCCGGTCTGCGGCGCCCGCGGCGTCCCGGCCTGGATCCACCCCGAGGACCGGTACATGATGTCCGACCCGGAGAAGGCCCTCGGCCGCGCCCTGGGCACCCAGCTGATGGGCGAGCTCACCGTCGGCGAGCCCGACGACGTGCGCGAGCTCACCGACGGCGCCGTGCTGGAGCTCGCCGGCCTGCAGCTCACCGTGGACCACGCCCCGGGCCATACCGGGGGGTCGGTGACCTTCCGGACGCCCGGTGCCGAGGACCTCCCCCCGGTGCTGTTCTCGGGCGACCTGCTGTTCGCCGGCTCCATCGGGCGTACCGACCTCCCGGGCGGGGACAGCGAGGCGATCATGCGGTCGCTGGCCCGGGTGTGCCTGCCCCTCGACGACACCACCGTGGTCCTCTCCGGCCACGGCGGACAGACCACCATCGGCCACGAGCGCGCCACCAACCCCTACCTCCGACAGGCAGCAGGGGCGGCCGGCGCCCAGGCTTTCCCGCGACGAGGAATGTGACGGAAGAGAAGTTGAGCACCTTCACCGCCCCCAAGGGCACCTACGACCTGCTGCCCCCCAGCTCCGCGACCTTCCTGGCGATCCGCGAGCGCATCGCCGCGCCCGCCCGCCGGGCCGGCTACGGCTACGTCGAGACCCCGGTCTTCGAGGACGTGAAGCTCTTCTCCCGCGGCGTCGGCGAGTCCACCGACATCGTCAGCAAGGAGATGTACAACCTCACCACCCGCGGCGGCGACGAGCTCGCGCTGCGCCCGGAGGGCACCGCATCGGTGCTGCGCGCCGCCCTCCAGGCCAACCTGCACAAGCAGGGCAACCTGCCGGTCAAGCTCTGGTACTCCGGCTCGTACTACCGCTACGAGCGCGCCCAGAAGGGCCGCTACCGCCAGTTCTCCCAGGTCGGCGCCGAGGCGATCGGGGCCGAGGACCCGGCCCTGGACGCCGAGCTGATCATCCTCGCCGACGACGCCTTCCGCTCGCTGGGCGTGCGCGACTACTCGCTGCTGCTCAACAGCCTCGGCGACAAGCAGTGCCGCCCGGTCTACCGCGCCGCCCTGGTCGAGTTCCTCGCCGGCCTGGACCTGGACGAGGACACCCGCCGCCGCGCCGACATCAACCCGCTGCGCGTCCTGGACGACAAGCGCGAGTCGGTGCAGGCCCAGCTGGTCGACGCGCCCAAGCTGCGCGACTACCTGTGCGAGGAGTGCAAGGCGTACGACGAGAAGGTCCGCGAGCTGCTCACCGCGAACGGCGTGGCCTTCGTCGACGACCCGAAGCTGGTCCGCGGCCTGGACTACTACACCCGCACCACCTTCGAGTTCGTGCACAACGGCCTCGGCGCCCAGTCCGCGATCGGCGGCGGCGGCCGCTACGACGGCCTGTCCGAGATGATCGGCGGCCCGGCGTTGCCGTCCGTCGGCTGGGCCCTCGGCGTGGACCGCACCTTCCTGGCGATGGAGGCCGAGGGCATCGTCCTCGACCTGCCCGCCGCGACCTCCGTGTACGCCGTCGCGCTCGGCGAGGAGGCCAAGAACGTCCTGTTCGCCAAGGTGGTCGAGCTGCGCCGGGCCGGCGTCGCCACCGACCTCGCCTTCGGCGTCAAGAGCATCAAGAACGCCATGAAGTCCGCCGACCGGTCCGGCGCCCGCTTCGCCCTCGTGGCCGGGGACCGGGACCTCGCCGACGGCGTCGTCCAGCTCAAGGACCTGACCACCGGCGAGCAGAACCCCGTCGCCCTCGACGCACTCGTCACCACCCTGAAGGAGAAGCAGCTGTGATCCGCACGCACGACGCGGGCACGCTCCGCCCGGAGCACGCAGGCACCACCGTCACCCTGGCCGGCTGGGTCGCCCGCCGCCGCGACCACGGCGGTGTCGCCTTCATCGATCTGCGCGACGCCTCCGGCACCGTGCAGATCGTGGTCCGCGACCTCGACTCGGTGCACGGCCTTCGCGCCGAGTACTGCGTCAAGGTCGTCGGCGACGTCCGGGTGCGCCCCGACGGCAACGAGAACCCGGACATCCCGACCGGCGCGGTCGAGGTCGTCGTCAGCGAGATCGAGGTCCTCTCCGAGGCCGCCCCGCTGCCCTTCCCGGTCGCCGAGTACGAGCCGGGCACGGTCAACGAGGAGGTCCGGCTGCGCTACCGCTACCTGGACCTGCGCCGCGAGGGCCCGGCCAAGGGCCTGCGGCTGCGCTCCAAGGTGAGCAACATCATCCGCCGGGTGATGGAGGAGAACGACTACCTCGACATCGAGACGCCGTACCTCACCCGCTCCACCCCCGAGGGCGCCCGCGACTTCCTCGTCCCGGTCCGCCTGCAGCCCGGCCACTGGTACGCGCTGCCGCAGTCGCCCCAGCTGTTCAAGCAGCTGCTGATGGTGGCCGGCATGGAGCGCTACTACCAGATCGCCCGCTGCTTCCGCGACGAGGACTTCCGCGCCGACCGGCAGCCGGAGTTCACCCAGCTCGACATCGAGGCCTCGTTCGTCGACCAGGAGGACATCCTGGCCCTCGGCGAGAAGATCGTCGGCTCGATCTGGCGCGAGGTGCACGGCTACGAGCTCCCCAACCCGCTGCCCCGGATGACCTACGCGGACGCCATGGCCCGCTACGGCTCCGACAAGCCGGACGTCCGCTTCGGACAGGAACTCACCGACCTCACCGAGTACTTCAAGGGCACCGCGTTCCGCGTCTTCCAGGCCCCGTACGTCGGCGCCGTGGTGATGCCCGGCGGCGCCTCGCAGCCCCGCAAGGCGCTCGACGCCTGGCAGGACTGGGCCAAGGCGCGCGGCGCCCGCGGCCTGGCCTACGTCGTCATCGACGCCGAGACCGGCGAGCTGCGCGGCCCGGTCGCCAAGAACCTGTCCGAGGAGCACCTGGCCGGCCTGGCCGCCGCCGCGGGCGCCAAGAACGGCGACGCGATCTTCTTCGCGGCCGGCAAGCAGCGCCCCTCGCAGGAGCTGCTGGGCGCCGCCCGTCTGGAGATCGGCCGCCGCTGCGAGCTGATCGACGCGTCGCAGTGGGCCTTCCTCTGGGTCGTCGACTTCCCGATGTTCGAGCCGATCGAGGACGACAAGGGCGAGTTCCAGGGCTGGCACGCGGTGCACCACCCGTTCACCGCCCCGACCGCCGAGTCGCTCGCCACCTTCGACACCGACCCGGGCTCGGCCCTGTCCAACGCCTACGACCTGGTCCTCAACGGCTCGGAGCTGGGCGGCGGTTCGATCCGTATCCACCAGCGCGACGTGCAGAAGCGGGCGTTCGACGCGATCGGCCTCTCCGAGGAGGAGGCGGCCTCGCAGTTCGGCTTCCTGCTGGACGCCTTCAACTACGGCCCGCCGCCGCACGGTGGCGTCGCCTTCGGCCTCGACCGCATCGTCACCCTTCTCGGCGGGTACGACACCATCCGCGACGTCATCGCCTTCCCGAAGACGTCCACCGGCGGTGACCCGCTGACCGGCGCCCCGACCCCGATCACCCCGGCCCAGCGCCGGGAGGCCGGCGTGGACGCCAAGCCGAAGTTGCGCGAGGACGCCGCGAAGTCCGACGCCTGACACCGGATCCGCTAACCTTCAACGGCCCCGGACGGTCCACCCACCGTCCGGGGCCGGTCCACAATGACGTGTGACACAAGGAGGGTTGACTCATGCAGGTGATCACAAGAGTCGAGTGTCCGGATGACGTCCCGGCGACCAGACGCGTCCACATGGCCGCGTTCCCCGGCCCGGACGAGGCGGACCTGGTCGACGCGCTGCGCCGCGATCCGGCCTGGCTGCCTGGGCTGTCGCTGGTCGCGGTCGACGAGGCCGGGCTGGTGATCGGGCACGCGCTGCTGACCCGGCTGCGGGTCGGCGAGGACGGCGCGGGCCTCGCGCTCGCGCCGGTCGCCGTCGCGCCGGAGTGGCAGCGCAAGGGCGTCGGCGAACTCGTCGTCCGGGCCGCGCTGTCGGCGGCCGAGAAGGCGGGGGAGAAGCTCGTGGTCGTCCTCGGCGACCCGGAGTACTACGGGCGGTTCGGCTTCAGCGCGGCCGGACGGCACGAGATCAGCGGGCCGTTCGAGGTGCCGGACGCCTACTTCCAGGCGCTGCCGCTGCCCGCATACGACGGCGCTCCGCGCGGGCTCTGCCGCTACCCCGAGGCCTTCGTGGCGGTGTAGACCGTCAGATCGGTTCCACCGATCGTGTTCCCACCCGGGGCTCCGTTTTCACCCGATGTTCCCACCAGGGGTTCCGTCCCACCCGACCTTCCCAGCCGGCCGAAGGGGACCGTGACCCGGCAGCTGCGCACGAACGCGGCCATCGCCGGCGTGAGTTCGCGGTCCTTCGGCCAGTACAGCCCGACCCGGCTCGGGCTGAGCCCCCGCACCGGCCGGTACGCGACGTCATCCCGTACGGCCAGCCGGCTCATCGTCTCCGGTGCGAAGCCGACGCCCTGACCGCACACCACCGCGGCCAGCCACTCGTCGGTGTTGTGCGCCACCGCGCCGATCCGCACCGGACGCCCGCCCCGCTCCCGGCCCGCCAGCCAGTACTCGCGCCAGTGCCCGGCCTCGTGCGGTATCGCCACGAACGGCTCGTCCAGCAGGTCCTCGACGGACAGCTCGGCCCGGTCCGCCAGCCGGTGCCCGGCCGGCAGCGCCACGACCCGCGCCTCCTCGCCGAGCACGGCGACGTTGTAGTGCTCGACCAGCCACGCCGGGCCGTGCCAGAGAGTCAGGTCGATCTCGCCGGTGGCCAGGCCCGAGGTCGGGTCGAACCAGTTGTTCTGCCGCAGCTCCACCTGCCAGCCGGGCATCCGCCGGGCGAAGTCGGCGACGGTGCTGCGGGTCATCAGGTTGATGATGCCGCCCTCGAACCCCACCCGCAGCACCGAGCCCTGCTCGGCGGCGGCCGCCCGGGTGGCCCGCAGCGCGTCCTCCCAGCCGGCCAGCATCGCCCCGGCGTAGTCCGCCAGCGCCCGCCCGGCCGGGGTGGGCGCCATGCCGCGCCGCGACCGCTCGAACAGCTCGACCCCGAGCAGCGATTCCAGCTGGCGGATCTGTTTGGTGAGCGTCGGCTGGGAGACGAACAGCCGGGCCGCGGCAGCGGTCAGCTGCCCCTCCTCGCAGACCGCGGCGAAGCTGCGCAGCAGGCGGGTGTCGACATCCATGCCCCAAGGTTATGGAACCGGATATTGGACCCGTCCGGCAGGTGTGGGCCAAGGTTGATCGTTCGGCGTTCGCGCCGACCGGACGGGGGAGCGCGGCAGCGGCGGTTCAGGGGGCCGCCGCTGCCGCCCATCCGTCCTCCGACCTGCGGAGGCGGCCTCCAGCGCCTACGGTGAGTGCTCATCAGCAGCAGTCGGACGGAGGACCCCAGGTGGCCGAGGAGCAGCGGACCGCGAAGCCGGAACGACTCGCGAGGAAGCCGTACGAGCGGGAACTGCTGCGGCTCCAGCAGGAACTGGTGAAGCTCCAGGAGTGGGTGCGGGTCGAGGGCGCCCGACTGGTGGTGGTCTTCGAGGGGCGCGACGCCGCCGGCAAGGGCGGCGCGATCAAGCGGGTGACGGAGTACCTGAACCCGCGCATCGCCCGGGTCGCGGCGCTGCCGACCCCGACCGAGCGGCAGAAGACCCAGTGGTACTTCCAGCGGTACGTCGAGCAGCTGCCGGCCGCCGGGGAGATCGTGCTGTTCGACCGCAGCTGGTACAACCGGGCCGGTGTCGAGCGGGTCATGGGCTTCTGCACGGACGAGCAGTACTGGCAGTTCCTGCACCAGTGCCCGACCTTCGAGCGGATGCTGATCGAGTCGGGCATCCTGCTGCGCAAGTACTGGTTCTCGGTGAGCGACACCGAGCAGGAACGGCGCTTCCGGGACCGGCTGGAGGATCCGATGAAGCGCTGGAAGCTCTCCCCGATGGACGTCGAGTCGATCACCCGGTGGGAGGAGTACTCGCGGGCCAAGGACGAGATGTTCGTCTACACCGACACCCCGGACTCGCCCTGGCACGTGGTGGAGAGCGACGACAAGCGGCGGGCCCGGATCAACATGATCGCCCACCTGCTCTCCACCGTGCCGTACCGCGAGATCACCGCCCCGCAGATCGACCTGCCGCCCCGCCCGGCCCCGCGCGGCTACCAGCGGCCCCCGCGCGACCTGCAGAAGTACGTCCCGGACCACGCGGCCCGCCTCGATCGGCGGGACAGGGCGTAGGCGCGATGGGGCCGGCTGCTCCGGCGGGTGTGTCGGCGGCCTCGCATAGGCTTCCGGTGTGGACGAACCGGACCTCTTCACCGCCGCCGCCGAGGAACGCCAGAGCAGGGAGCCCGGCCGGGCGCCGCTGGCCGTACGGATGCGCCCGCGCACCCTGGACGAGGTGGCCGGGCAGCGGCAGCTGCTGAAGCCCGGGTCGCCGCTGCGGCGGCTGGTCTCGGGCTCGCGCGGGCCCGCGGCGACCAGCTCGGTGATCCTCTGGGGCCCGCCCGGTACCGGCAAGACCACCCTGGCGCACGTGATCAGCCAGGCCGTGGAGGGCCGCTTCGTCGAGCTGTCCGCGATCACCGCCGGGGTCAAGGAGGTCCGGGCGGTGATCGACGGCGCCCGGCGGGCGGTCGGCATGTCCGGCCGGGAGACGGTGCTGTTCCTGGACGAGATCCACCGCTTCTCCAAGGCCCAGCAGGACTCGCTGCTGCCGGCCGTGGAGAACCGCTGGGTCACCCTGATCGCGGCGACCACCGAGAACCCGTACTTCTCGGTGATCTCCCCGCTGCTGTCCCGCTCGCTGCTGCTCACCCTGGAGTCGCTGACCGACGAGGACGTCCGCGCCCTGCTGCGCCGCGCGGTGGCCGACGAGCGCGGCCTGGGGGGCGCGCTGGAGCTGACGGCGGAGGCCGAGGACCACCTGGTGCGCCTCGCCGGCGGTGACGCCCGGCGGGCGCTCACCACGCTGGAGGCGGCGGCCGGGGCGGCGCTGGAGAAGGGCGAGGCGAGCATCACGCTGGCCACCACGGAGACGGCCGTCAACCAGGCGGCGGTGCGCTACGACAAGGACGGCGACCAGCACTACGACGTGGCGAGCGCGCTGATCAAGTCGATCCGGGGCAGCGACGTGGACGCCACCCTGCACTACCTGGCCCGGATGATCGAGGCGGGGGAGGACCCGCGGTTCATCGCCCGCCGGCTGATGATCTCGGCCAGCGAGGACGTCGGCCTGGCCGACCCGACGGCGCTCCAGACGGCGGTCGCGGCGGCCCAGGCGGTGGCCCTGATCGGCTTCCCGGAGGCGCGGATCATCCTCTCCCAGGCGGCGATCGCGCTGGCCCTGGCGCCCAAGTCCAACGCGGCCTACCTGGCGATCGACGCGGCGCTGGCGGACGTCCGGCAGGGGCTCGCGGGCGCGGTGCCGCCGCACCTGCGGGACGCGCACTACGGCGGCGCGGGCAAGCTCGGCCACGGCCAGGGCTACCAGTACCCGCACGACCTGCCGGAGGGCATCGCGGCCCAGCAGTACGCGCCGGACGCGGTGCACGGCAAGGACTACTACCAGCCGACCCGGCGCGGCGGCGAGGCCCGGTACGCGGACGTCGTGGAGTGGACGCGGGGCCGGCTCAGGGGTGAGTGAGAAGGGGCGCTCGACCACCCGGTACAATCGGTCGAAGTGCCATGCCCCGGGACGGCGGCGGAGGAGACTCCACCGACCGGCCGCACCAGCGGGGCATCGGCCGTAGGCCTCCTCCGGGAGGCCCGCACCAGGAGCGTCGCGCACCGTTTCGGTGTCGCGGACGGCCCGGATTTCCGGGCTGTTCCGTGTGACCAGCACTTTTGTGCCCGGCTCCGGAGAGCGGCTGACCGCATCGCCTCGGCGATGGGTTGTCTCCGGGTCGCGAGATGCGACCTCCGTCAACACCTGGTGAAGCCGTATTCGTAAGCAAGGAAGGTTTGGTTCATGGCGAACCAGAAGCGTCCCAAGGTCAAGATCGCGCGTGCGCTCGGCGTGCCGCTGACCCCGAAGTCCGTCAAGTACTTCGAGGCCCGCCCGTACCCGCCCGGCCAGCACGGCCGTGGTCGCAAGCAGAACTCGGACTACAAGGTCCGTCTGCTCGAGAAGCAGCGTCTGCGCGCCCAGTACGACCTGAGCGAGAAGCAGATGGCGCGCGCGTTCGACCGCGCGAAGAAGGCCGAGGGCAAGACCGGTGAGGCGCTCGTCGCCGAGCTGGAGACCCGTCTGGACTCGCTGGTGCTGCGTTCGGGCATTGCCCGCACCATCTACCAGGCCCGCCAGATGGTCGTCCACGGCCACATCGAGGTCAACGGTGGCAAGGTCAACAAGCCGTCGTACCAGATGAAGCCGGGCTTCGTGGTGACCGTCCGCGAGCGCAGCAAGGAGAAGGTCCCGTTCCAGGTCGCCCGTGAGGGTGGCTACGCGGGTGAGGGCCAGACCCCGAAGTACCTCGAGGTCAACCTGAAGGCCCTGGCCTTCCGCCTGGACCGTGCGCCGCAGCGCAAGGAGGTCCCGGTGATCTGTGACGAGCAGCTGGTGGTCGAGTACTACTCGCGCTGACCCGCGGCGGTTCCGCATCTGCGGTACCTCAGCGAGCCCCCGTCGCCTTTCGAGGCGGCGGGGGCTCGCCCCTTTTCCGGCGTCGCGCGCCCGGCGTGATCCGAAAGAGAGCCCCTAGCGGTTCTCGCCGGTCATCGCCGCGGCCAGCCGCAGGTGCGGGCGGGCCTCCTCGGCGCGGCCCTGGCGCTCCAGGGTGCGGCCGAGCATCAGCCGGGCGTAGTCCTCGGCCGGGTCGGTGTCCAGGATCCGGAGCAACTCGGCCTCGGCGCGCCCGAGTTGGGCGGAGTGGTAGTAGCTGCGGGCCAGCAGCAGCCGGACCGAGAGGTTGGCCGGCTCCTCGGCGAGCACGCCCTCCAGCATGCGGGCGGCGTCGGCGTAGGCCTTGGACTCGAAGTGGAACGTCGCGAGGCGGTACTCGTCGGCGGCGGTGGTCACGGCCACGGGGGGCTCCTTCCGGGTGGTTCCTTGCCTCCTCAAGCAATCGGCAAGTTTCAGCTATTCCTGGCCGGTGCGGGCGCCGGTGCGGACGGCACCGAGCAGGGCCCGGACCCGGGCTCCGGCCCGCCCGTCGACCCGCTGGCGCCCAGCGCCCGGGAGACCGCCGCGTCCAGGTCGAGCCGGGCCCCGGCCTGGTAGCACTGCTCGTACTCCTGCGCGGTCAGCCCCGCCCGGGCCCGCTCCGCGCACTCCTGGTGCGGGCCGAAGAAGGACCGCGAGCCCAGGAAGGGCAGGCCGACCGTGTGCCAGATCCGGTGCGCGGCGCCCTGCAGCACCCGGGCCTCGCCCAGGTCGCCCGGCGCGCCCGGGCCGCCCGGCTCGGTCTCCAGCAGCGCCAGCAGGTCGATCGCCAGCGCGATGCCGAGCAGGTCGTGGAACAGGTGGTTCAGCCGCAGGCCCTCCCGGGCCAGGGCGCGGGCCGCCCGGACGGCGCCGTCCAGCCAGTGCGCGTACGCCGTCGCGTACAGCACGTACGCGTACGCCCACTGCTCGCCGTGCTCCTCGCACAGCTCGCGGGCCTGGCCGAACCAGAGCTCGCCGCTCTCCGGATCCCCCTGGAACAGGTACGCGAGGCCCAGCTCGACCATGGCCAGCACGACGTTGCTGTTGAGCTCGCCGATGGTCCGGTAGTGCCAGAGCGCCTCCTCGAACAGCTCGGCGGCGCGCTCCGGCTCGTCGCCGACCAGGGCCGCGCCGGCCTGCCGGTGGACGGCGTAGGCGAGCGCCCGGTCGTCGCCGGTGTCCAGGGCCTGGCGGCGGCACTCCTCCAGGGCCGGGCGGGCCGCCTCCAGGTCGCCTTGCAGGGTGGCCAGGTGGCCGGTCGCCCAGAGGGCCTTGGCGCGGGCCTCGGTCGGCTCGCGGTCCAGGGCGAGCGCGCGGTCCAGCCAGTGCCGCCCCTCGCCGAGGTGGCCGCAGCCGACCCAGTAGAACCACAGCGTGCCCGCCAGCAGCAGGGCGATCTGCTCCTCGCCGGGCTCGGCGAGGCAGAACTCCAGCGCCGCGCGGAGGTTGGGGTGGGCGAGTCGGGTGCGTTCGGCGGTCTCGGCCTGCCGGGGGCCGAACCACTCGACCTCGCCCCAGGTGGCCACGCCCAGGTACCAGTCGCGGTGGCGGCGCAGCAGCCGCTGCTCCTCGCCGGCGGCCCGCAGCCACTGGCCGCCGTAGTCGCGCAGGGTGTCCAGCAGCCGGAAGCGGACGCCGAAGGCGCTGTCCTCGCGCAGCACCACGGACTTGCCGACCAGTTCGTCGAGCTGGTCGAGCACGTCCTCGGCCTCCAGGGCGTCACCGGCGCAGACGTACTCGGCGGCCTCCAGGTCGAAACTGCCGGCGAAGACCGAGAGGCGGGCCCAGAGCAAACGTTCCTGCACGGTGCAGAGCTCATGGCTCCAACCGATCGTGGTGCGCAGCGCCCGGTGCCGCGGCAGGGCCGTCCGGGAGCCGCCGGTGAGCAGCCGGAACCGGTCGTCCAGCCGGGCGGTGATCTGCTCCACCGACAGCGCGCGCAGCCGCCCGGCCGCCAGCTCCACCGCCAGCGGGAGGCCGTCCAGACGGCGGCAGAGCAGGCTCACCGCCTCGGTGTTGGCCTCGGTCAGCGCGAAGGAGGGCAGCACCGCCCGGGCCCGCTCGGCGAACAGCCGCACCGCGTCCGGCAGCCCGCCCGGACCGCTCGGACCGCCCGGACCGCTCGGCCGAGGGTCGACCGGCAACGGGGCCAGGGTGAGCAGGTGCTCGCCCGAGGCCCGCAGCGCGGCGCGGCTGGTGGTCAGCACCCGGAGGCCGGGCAGCGCCCGCAGCAGCGCGTCCGCCAGGTCGGCGCAGGCCTGCACCAGGTGCTCGCAGCCGTCCAGCACCAGCAGCGTGCGCCGGCCGGACAGCCGCTCGGTGAGCACGTCCAGCGGCGGGCGGGCGGTGTCGTCGGTCAGCCGCAGCGCCTCCAGCGCCGCGCGGCCGAGCAGCAGCGGGTCCTGCACCGGGGCCACCTCGACCAGCCAGGTGCCGTCCGGGAAGGCGCCGGCCGCCCGGGCGGCGGCGCGCAGGGCCAGCCGGCTCTTGCCCACCCCGCCCGGCCCGGTCACCGTCACCAGCCGGGCGCCGGCCAGCAGGCCCGCCAGCTCGGCCAGCTCCCGCTGCCGCCCGACGAAGCCCGTCACCTCGGCCGGCAGCCGGCCGGGCTGCGGCTCGCGCGGCCACGCCGCGGGTTCCCCGGGCTGTGCTCTCCAGTCGCCGGCCAAGCGTTGCTCCCCGTGTTCCTGGCCCGGACCGTCGGGGCCCGGACGTTCGTCGGGCCGTACGGGCGACGGCCCGCCTGGCAGAACGAGGTGACCGGTCGGTAGGTTACGCGCGCGGTTCGCACATCCGACCGGTTCGGCCGAGGGCCGACGCGGCGGTGGACCCCGGGGCCCGGCGATAACCCGGTCCGGAAACCGGGCGTGGGCGCGATAGGGTTCCGTTTGGAGAACAGCAAGGCGAGGGAGCGCGCAAAGGTGTCCGTGGGAGAGCTGGCCGGGTTGCTCGTCGCCGTGTTCTGGGCGGTCCTGGTCACCCTGCTCGCCGTGGTGCTGGTCCGCCTCTCGCGCGTGCTGAAGGAGGCCACCGTCCTCGTCTCCGCCGTCACCGAGCAGGCCGTCCCGCTGCTGAGCGACGCGGGCGCCGCCGT
Source organism: Kitasatospora sp. NPDC058492 (assembly GCF_042720685.1). Taxonomy (NCBI): domain Bacteria; kingdom Bacillati; phylum Actinomycetota; class Actinomycetes; order Kitasatosporales; family Streptomycetaceae; genus Kitasatospora; species Kitasatospora sp. NPDC058492. The sequence goes on along the minus strand of NZ_JBHXMU010000062.1, from coordinate 11,775 downwards.
GCGCAGTGCCAACCAGCAGCTGGAGCGGGTGGACGAGATCACCGCCAACGTGCAGGACGCCGCCGCCAACGCCAACGCGCTCTCCTCCACCGTCGCCGCCACCCTGGGCGGGCCGCTGGTGAAGGTCGCGGCCTTCAGCTACGGCGTCCGCAAGGCCGTCGCCAAGCAGCAGGGCGGCCAGCCGTCCGTGCCGTCGCAGAGCGGCGAGCGCGAGGAGCTGGCCCGGCTGATCCGGGCCGAGGTGCGCGCCGCGACCGCGCCCAGGAACGGCCTGCTCTCCCGGGTCCGGCGCGCGGTGAGGGGCTGACGGCATGGTGCGACGCGTCTTCTGGATGGCGGTCGGCGCCGGTGCGACCGTGTGGGCCATGAACAAGGCCAACGAGGCCGTGCACCGGCTCACCCCGGACAGCCTCTCCGGCACCGCCACGCGCGGTGCGCTGCACCTGGGCGACCTGGCCAAGCAGTTCGCCCAGGACGTGCGGGCCGGCATGGCCGAGCGCGAGGAGCAGCTGAAGGACGACCTCGGACTGCACGGCACCGCCGTCGTCGAACCCCGGAGCACCGGACGGGTCCTGCGCGGCGAGCCGCAGTACCGAGCTATCTCGGCGGCGCCCGGCAGCCCGGCCGCCGCCCTGCCCCCGTCCGGCCCCCGCCCCGTGTCCCGTGGGGCCCGCACCACCACCCGAGCCATTGAAGAAACGCCCCGCCGCGCCCTGCCGCAGCGGGGCGGCACCCCGAACCGGAAGGACCAATAATGGAGTCGGCTGAGATCCGCCGCCGCTGGCTGCGCTTCTTCGAGGAGCGCGGCCACACCGTCGTTCCGTCGGCGTCCCTGGTCGCCGACGACCCCACCCTGCTGCTGGTCAACGCCGGCATGGTGCCGTTCAAGCCCTACTTCCTGGGCGAGGTCAAGCCGCAGTTCTCGCGCGCCACCAGCGTCCAGAAGTGCGTGCGCACCCTGGACATCGAGGAGGTCGGGAAGACCACCCGGCACGGCTCCTTCTTCCAGATGTGCGGCAACTTCTCCTTCGGCGACTACTTCAAGGAAGGCGCCATCAAGTTCGCGTGGGAGCTGCTCACCAGCTCCGTCGCGGACGGTGGCTACGGCCTGGAGAAGGAGAAGCTCTGGATCACCGTCTACCAGGACGACGACGAGGCCGAGCTGATCTGGCGTGACGTCATCGGCGTCCCGTCCGAGCGCATCCAGCGCCTCGGCATGAAGGACAACTTCTGGTCGATGGGCGTCCCCGGCCCCTGCGGCCCGTGCTCGGAGATCAACTACGACCGCGGCCCCGCGTACGGCGAGGAGGGCGGCCCGGCCGTCAACGGCGAGCGCTACCTGGAGATCTGGAACCTGGTCTTCATGCAGTACGAGCGCGGCCACGGCGACGGCAAGGACGGCTTCGAGATCCTCGGCGACCTGCCGAGCAAGAACATCGACACCGGCCTCGGCCTGGAGCGCCTCGCCGCCATCCTCCAGGGCGTCGACAACCTCTTCGAGATCGACACCAGCCGGATGATCCTCGACCGCGCCGCCGAGCTCACCGGCCACACCTACGGCGCCGACCACAAGTCGGACGTCTCGCTGCGCGTGGTCACCGACCACATCCGCACCGCGCTGATGCTGATCGGCGACGGCGTCACCCCCGGCAACGAGGGCCGCGGCTACGTGCTGCGCCGCATCCTGCGCCGCGCCATCCGCAACATGCGCCTGCTGGGCGCCACCGGCGTGGTGGCCAAGGACCTCACCGACATCGCGATCAAGGCGATGGCTCCGCAGTACCCGGAGCTGGAGAGCGACCGCAAGCGCATCGAGACGGTCGTCGTCGGCGAGGAGGCGGCCTTCCTGCAGACCCTCAAGGCCGGCACCAGCCTGCTGGACGCCGCGGTCACCGAGACCAAGCAGGCCGGCGGCGCGGTCCTCTCCGGGGACCAGGCCTTCAAGCTGCACGACACCTACGGCTTCCCGATCGACCTCACCCTGGAGATGGCCGAGGAGCAGGGCCTCCAGGTGGACGAGGCCGGCTTCCGCCGCCTGATGCAGGAGCAGCGCAACCGCGCCAAGGCGGACGCCAAGGCCAAGAAGATGGGCCACGCCGACGTCGCCGCGTACCGCGAGGTCGCCGACAAGTCCGGCGCGAGCGTCTTCACCGGCTACAACCTCACCGAGGGCGAGGCCAGCGTCGTCGGCCTGCTGGTGGACGGCGTTCCGGCGCCGGCCGCCTCCGAGGGCGACGAGGTCGAGATCATCCTCGACCGCACCCCGTTCTACGCCGAGGGCGGCGGCCAGCTCGCCGACCACGGCCGGATCCGGCTGGAGTCCGGCGCGGTGGTGGAGATCCGCGACGTGCAGCAGCCCGTCCCGGGTGTCATCGTGCACTCCGGTGGGGTGCTGTTCGGCGAGGTCGTGCTCGGCGCCTCGGCGTACGCCACGATCGACACCGAGCGCCGCCGGGCGATCGCCCGCGCCCACTCGGCCACCCACCTGACCCACCAGGCGCTGCGCGACGCGCTCGGCCCGACGGCCGCCCAGGCCGGCTCCGAGAACGCCCCCGGCCGCTTCCGCTTCGACTTCGGCTCGCCCGCCGCCGTCCCGGGCACCGTGCTGGTCGACGTCGAGCAGAAGATCAACGACGTGCTGGGTCGCGAACTCGACGTCACCGCCGAGGTCATGACGATGGATCAGGCCCGCAAGGCCGGTGCCATCGCGATGTTCGGCGAGAAGTACGGCGACGAGGTCCGGGTCGTCACCATCGGTGACTTCTCCAAGGAGCTGTGCGGTGGCACGCACGTCGGCAACACCGCCCAGCTGGGCCTGGTGAAGCTGCTCGGCGAGTCCTCGATCGGCTCCGGCGTGCGCCGCGTCGAGGCGCTGGTCGGCGTCGACGCGTACAAGTTCCTGGCCCGCGAGCACACCGTGGTGTCCCAGCTGACCGAGCTGGTCAAGGGGCGCCCGGAGGAGCTGCCGGAGAAGATCTCGGGCATGCTCGCCAAGCTCAAGGACGCCGAGAAGGAGATCGAGCGCTTCCGCGCCGAGAAGGTGCTGGCCGCCGCGGCGGGTCTGGCCGACTCGGCCGAGGACGTGCAGGGCATCTCGGTGGTCGCCGCGCAGGTCGCCGACGGCGTGGGCGCGGACGAGCTGCGCAAGCTGGTGCTGGACGTGCGCGGCCGCCTCGGCTCGCGCCCGGCCGTGGTCGCCGCCTTCACCGTGGCCGGCGGCCGTCCGCTGACCGTGATCGCCACCAACGAGGACGCCCGCGGCCGCGGCATCAAGGCCGGCGAGCTGGTCCGGGTCGCCGCCAAGACCCTCGGCGGCGGCGGTGGCGGCAAGGACGACGTCGCCCAGGGCGGCGGCTCCAACCCGGCCGCGGTCGGCGAGGCCGTCGCCGCGGTGCGCGGCCTGGTCGCGGAGCGCGCCAGCTGATGGTCGAGGAGCCTCAGGTGGAGCGGCCCTTCCGGCGGGGGCGGCGGATCGCCGTCGACGTCGGTGACGCCCGGATCGGGGTCGCGTCCTGCGACCCCGACGGGGTGCTCGCCACGCCCGTGGAGACCGTTCCGGCCGGGGTGAAGTCGCAGGCCAGGATCGCCGCCATCGTCGAGGAGTACGACGCGGTGGAGGTGATCGTCGGGCTGCCCCGCTCGCTGAGCGGCAAGGAGGGCCCGGCGGCGGAGAAGGTCCGCGCGTACGCGACGCGGCTGGCCAACCGGCTGTACCCGGTGCCGGTCCGGCTGGTCGACGAGCGGATGTCGACCGTCACCGCCACCCACGGGCTGCGCGCCTCGGGCGTCAAGGCGAAGAAGGGCCGCTCGGTGGTCGACCAGGCCGCCGCGGTGGTGATCCTGCAGACCGCCCTTGAGTCCGAACGGGTGAGCGGGAACCCGCCCGGTGAGAGCGTCGAGGCGGTCGGCTGACCGGCCTGATCTAACGTCCCGTCGAGGGGTCCGTGCGGACGCGTCCGCACGGACCCCTTTCGAACGTTTCGGCACTGCCGAGGGGACGCGAGCCATGACCGACCAGGACTTCCACCCGGGGCTCACGCCCGGGCACCTGGGTGCGCCGGTGCTGGAACCGGAGGGCCGGCCCCCGGGCGCGCCCCGCACGCGCTCCGATGCGCCCGATCCGCACCGACGGCGTAACGGACTGGCCTGCGCGCTCACCGCGCTCGCCCTGGTCGCGGTGTTCGGCGGGGCGGGTCTCGCCGGGTACGCCTGGCTCCAGGGGCAGCGCACACCCCCGGCCGCCGCCGACTTCGCGGGGCAGGGCACCGGCAGCGTCCAGGTCTCGGTGCCGGAGGGCGCGGGCCTGTCCCAGATCGCGTCCACTCTGGTCCGCAACGGGGTGGTGGCCAGCTCGCTCGCCTTCACCCGGGCGGCCAAGGGCAGCGCCGCGGCCGCCGGGCGGATCCAGCCCGGCACCTACACCCTGAAGCAGCGGATGTCGGCCGCGGCCGCGCTGACCGTGCTGATCGACCCGGCCAACGCCAACGGCCTGACCATCCCCGAGGGCTGGCGCGGCTACCAGATCTACGTGGCCATCGACCACAAGCTGCGTCTGCCGGAGGGCACCACCCAGCGCACCGCCCAGGAGCAGGGCGCCGAACTGGGCCTGCCGGACTTCGCCAAGGGCAGCCCCGAGGGCTACCTCTTCCCCGCGACGTACAGCGTCACCGACGGAACCACCGCGATCGACCTGCTGAAACAGATGGTGGAGCGGGCCGGCAAGGAGTTCAGCCGGGACGACGCGAACGTCGTCGCGCAGAACCTCGGCCAGAGCCTGTACGGGCTGGTCACCGTGGCCAGCATGGTCCAGGGCGAGGCCGACAACAACGAGGACATGGGCAAGGTGGCGCGGGTCATCTACAACCGGCTGGCCAAGGGCATGCCGCTGCAGCTCGACTCCACGATCAACTACGCGCTCGGCCGGTCGACCCTGAACACCACCGTCACCGACACCCGGCTGGACTCCCCGTACAACACCTACCTGCACCCGGGGCTGCCGCCCACGCCGATCTCCAACCCGGGGCGGCAGGCGATCACGGCGGCGCTGGACCCGGCGCAGGGGGACTGGCTCTACTTCGTCACCGTGAAACCGGGGGACACCCGCTTCACCGACAGCTTCGACGTGCAGCAGCGCAACGTCGCCGAGTTCAACGCGAACCGGGCGTCGGCGAAGCCCGGCGCCTCGGCCTCGTCGTCGGCTTCGGCCGGTGCGTCGGCCCCCGACTCCGGGCCGGCGGCGCCGGAGCCCGAGCCGGGCGCGGGCTGGTGAGGTCGGACACTGACGGCACGTCCGCCCTGCCGGGGGCACGTGTGCGGTACGGTAACGTCTCCTCCCAGGCGCTGCGCTAGCACGCCGGTTCGAGAATCAGCCGGGACCGCGTCCCGGACGGCCGGTCCGATCCTCCGGCCGTCTTCGTCGGTTAAGGGGATCAATGACCGATCTGGGTCGGGGCTACGGCCCCCAGGGCTCTGAGCCGTGGCACCCCGGTGACCCCGGGTACGGCGGCCAGCAGCCGGTCCCCGGCCAGCAGGACGGCCAGTGGCAGCAGTATCCCCAGCAGGGCGAGCCGGTCCAGCAGTATCCCCAGCAGCAGGGCGAGCCGGCCCAGCAGCCGTACGGAGACATGCAGCAGCAGGGGTATCCGCAGCAGCAGATGCAGCAGATGCCGCAGCAGGGGTACCCGCAGGGGTATCAGCAGCAGGGGTTCCCGGGCGGGCAGCAGCAGTACCCGCAGCAGCAGGTGCCCCAGCAGCAGATGCAGCAGCAGGGCTACCAGCAGCAGATGCCGCAGCAGGGGTACCCGCAGCAGCAACAGCAACAGCAGATGCAGCAGCAGGGGTACCAGCAGCAGCTGCCCCAGCAGGGGTACCAGCAGCAGGGGTTCCCGGACGGTCAGCAGCAACCGGGCATGGCGCAGCAGCAGGGGATGTCCCCGCAGCAGGCCCAGCAGCCCCACCAACCCCAGCAGCCTCAGCAACCCGGTGCGCAGCAGCAGCCGGGCGTGCCGCAGCAGGGCGCGCAGCCCGGGCGGCGGCGTCGCGCGGCGCCGGAACCCGAGCCGGCCGCGCCCGTCAGCGGCCCCGGCCCGGACGGCATCGACTGGGAGGCCGAGGCCGCCGCGCTGGAGGCCGGCGCCGATCCGGTCGGCGGGCACGCGCCCGAGACCGACGAGTGGGACGGCCACCCGGACGGCTTCCAGGAGGACGGCCGTCACGAGGACGGCCACCACGAGGACGCCGAGTACCGCGACGAGGACGGCCACGCCGAACAGGAGGGCTTCCTCGGCGAGGAGGACTCCTCCCGCGACGCGCAGAAGAAGCGCAAGGAGAAGGGCAAGAAGTCCGGCCGCCGCAACGGCGGGGCCTGCCTGCTGGTCGCGCTGGTGCTGGTCGGCGCCCTGGGCGGGGCCGGCTGGTGGGGCTACGGCTTCTACCAGGACCACTTCGGCCCGCCGCCGGACTTCACGGGCGAGGGCGGCAGCCCCGTCCAGGTCGAGGTCAAGTCGGGTGCGGTCGGCGGTCAGATCGGCCTGGCGCTGAAGAGTGCCGGCGTGGTCAAGAGCGTCGACGCCTTCAGCAAGGCCTGCGACGCCGAGCCGAAGTGCAAGAACGTCCAGCCGGGCTTCTACTCGCTGAAGAAGGAGCTGCCGGCTGCCACCGCGCTGAGCGAACTGCTCAACGGGGCCGGCGGTGCGGCGCTGGTCATCCCCGAGGGCAAGACCGCCGCCGACATCTACACCCTGATCGACGGGAAGCTGAAGCTGCCGCAGGGCACCACGGCGGGTGTCGCCAAGGCCCAGGTCGGTAGTCTCGGCCTGCCGGCGTACGCGAACGGCAACGTCGAGGGCTTCCTCTGGCCGACCCGGTACAACATCGCCGACGGCATGAAGCCCGAGGACCTGCTCAAGCAGATGGTGAAGAACGCCACCGACAAGTACGCGACCCTGGACGCCGACGCGTCCAAGGCCGGCCTCAAGAACGCGTACGAGGTGGTCATCGAGGCGAGCATCCTGCAGCGCGAGGGCAACAACGTCGAGGACTTCGGCAAGATGGCCCGGACCATCCAGAACCGGTTGGCGAGCGATGCCGTGCGCCACACGCTCGGCATGGACACCACGCTGCAGTACTCGCTGGGCCGCAAGGACCTGGACAAGAAGGACATCAACGACGGGTCCAACAAGTACAACACCTACATCAACCCGGGCCTGCCGCCGACGCCGATCTCCAACCCCGGCGACGACGCGCTCAAGGCGGTGCTCAACCCGGCGGACGGCAAGTGGCTGTACTTCATCGCGATGTCCCCGATCAAGACCCTGTTCGCCGAGACGGACAAGGAGCACGCGGCCAACGTCGAGGCGTACTGCCGGGCGGCGGGCCAGGGCTTCGACAAGGTCGGTCTCCACTGCACCACCAAGTAGCCGCCACCGCACCGCCGTTCACGGAGGAGCAGCGTTGACCAGCAAGTACCGGGCCGCCGTACTCGGCTCGCCGATCGCCCACTCGCTCTCGCCGGACCTGCACCGGGCCGCCTTCGCGGCGCTCGGGCTGGACGGCTGGCGCTACGACCGCTTCGAGGTCGACGAGGCCGGCCTGCCCGGCTTCCTGGCCGGGCTGGACGAGGCCGAGTGGGCCGGGCTGTCGCTGACCATGCCGCTGAAGCGGGCGATCATCCCGCTGCTGGACGAGGTCAGCGCGACGGCCCGCGCGGTGGACGCGGTGAACACCGTGGTGTTCACCGCCGACGGGCGGCGTACCGGGGACAACACCGACGTCCCCGGGCTGGTGAACGCGCTGCGCGAGCGCGGCATCACCGAGGTGCCGGCCGCGGCCGTGCTGGGTGCCGGGGCCACCGCCTCCTCGGCGCTGGCGGCGCTGGCCCAGGTCTGCACCGGCGAGGTGACCGTCTACGTGCGCAGTGCGGAGCGGGCCCGGGAGATGGCCGAGCTGGGCGAGCGGCTGGGCGTCGCCGTGCGCACCGCCGACTGGGAGCTCGGCGCGCAGGCGCTGGCTCGGCCGCTGACCGTCTCGACCACGCCGGTCGGTGCGACCGACGCGTTCGCCGGGGCGCTGCCCGCCGCGCCGGGGGCGCTGTTCGACGTGCTGTACCACCCGTGGCCGACGGCGCTGGCGGCCGCCTGCGCCGCGCGCGGGGCGACCGTCCTGGGCGGGCTGGACCTGCTGGTGCACCAGGCGGTGCTGCAGAGCGAGGCCTTCACCGGGCGGGCGCCGGGGCCGCTGGCGGCGATGCGCGAGGCGGGCGAGAAGGCCCTCGCCGGGCGCTGAGCCCGCGCCGGTGGCCGGATCGCGCCGACCGCCGCCCGGCCGGCTGGCCGGAATCGTGCCGACCACCGTCCCGCCGACTGACCGACCACCGTCCGTCACGCGGACTGGGCCTCCGGGTGCCGCCGGGACGTGAAAGGATTCAGGGGAAAAGGCACGCCCGGGCGGGCCCCGGCAGGTGCCGTGGCCGGTCCGCTGATGAAGGAGCTCCGTTGGGTACGTTGCGCTGGCTGACGGCGGGGGAGTCGCACGGCCCCGCACTCGTCGCGACGCTGGAGGGCCTGCCCGCCGGTGTACCGGTCACCACCGCGGTGGTGGCCGACGCGCTGGCGCGCCGCCGGCTCGGTTACGGTCGCGGCGCACGGATGAAGTTCGAGCAGGACGAGGTGACGTTCCTCGGCGGCGTCCGGCACGGCGAGACCATGGGCAGCCCGGTGGCGGTCATGGTCGGCAACACCGAGTGGCCGAAGTGGGAGCAGGTCATGTCGGCCGACCCGGTCGACCCCGAGGTGCTGGCCGGTCTGGCCCGCAACGAGGCGCTCACCCGCCCCCGCCCCGGCCACGCCGACCTGGCCGGCATGCAGAAGTACTCGATCGACGAGGCCCGTCCGATCCTGGAGCGCGCCAGCGCCCGTGAGACGGCCGCCCGGGTCGCGCTCGGTGCCGTCGCCCGCGCGTACCTGAAGGCGACCTGCGGGATCGAGATCGTCAGCCACGTGGTCGAGCTGGCCGCCGCCAAGGCCCCGGCCGGTGTGCTGCCGCTGCCCTCGGACGAGGCGCGGCTGGACGCCGACCCGGTGCGCTGCCTGGACGCCGATGCCTCGAAGGCGATGGTCGCCGAGATCGACCAGGCCCACAAGGACGGCGACACCCTCGGCGGCGTGGTCGAGGTGCTCGCGTACGGCGTGCCGGTGGGTCTGGGCTCGCACGTGCACTGGGACCGCCGGCTGGACGCCCGGCTGGCCGCCGCGCTGATGGGCATCCAGGCGATCAAGGGCGTCGAGGTCGGCGACGGCTTCGAGCTGGCCCGGGTGCCCGGCTCGCAGGCGCACGACGAGATCGTCCCGACCCCCGAGGGCGTCAAGCGCACCTCCGGCCGCTCCGGCGGCACCGAGGGCGGCCTGACCACCGGCGAGGTGCTGCGGGTGCGTGCCGCCATGAAGCCGATCGCCACCGTGCCGCGGGCGCTGCAGACCCTGGACGTGCGCACCGGCGAGCCGGCCAAGGCGCACCACCAGCGCTCGGACGTCTGCGCCGTGCCGGCCGCCGGGATCGTCGCCGAGGCGATGGTCGCGCTGGTGCTGGCCGACGCGGTGAGCGAGAAGTTCGGCGGTGACCACGTCTCCGAGACCCGCCGCAACGTGCAGGGTTACCTCGACAACCTGATCATCCGATGACCGTTCCGGTCGTTGTGCTGGTCGGCCCGCCCGGCAGTGGCAAGTCCACCGTCGGGCGGGCCCTGGCCGAGCGCCTGGGCGTCGGCTTCCGGGACACCGACGCCGACATCGAGGCGTTGGCCGGCAAACCCATCCCGGAGATCTTCATCGACGAGGGCGAGCCGCACTTCCGCGAGCTGGAGGTCCGGGCCGTGCGCGCGGGCGCCACGGAGCACGACGGCGTCCTGGCGCTCGGCGGCGGCGCGGTGATGGCCGAGGCCACCCGCGCCCTGCTGCGCGAGCTGCCGGTCGTCTTCCTGGAGGTCCCGCTGGCGGACGCGGTCAAGCGGGTCGGCCTGGACGCCCCGCGCCCGCTGCTGGCCATCAACCCGCGGGCCCGCTGGCGCGAGCTGATGGAGGCCCGCCGGCCCCTCTACCTGGAGGTGGCCACCGCCGTCGTCGACACCGCCGGCCGCACCCCCGAGCAGGTCGCGGACGCCGTACTGGAAGCACTGGAGCTGAAGACCCCCCATGACTGACCCCATCGTCAGGATTCACGTCGGCGGCAGCGCCGGCCACGACCCGTACGACGTGCTGATCGGGCACCAGCTGCTCGGCGAGCTGGCGCCGCTGATCGGCACCCGCGCCAGGCGGGTCGCGATCATCCACCCCGAGGCGCTGGCCGCCACCGCCGACGCCATCCGCGAGGACCTGCTCGGCGAGGGCTACGAGGCGATCGCGCTGCAGGTGCCCAACGCCGAGGACGCCAAGAGCGCCGAGGTCGCCGCGTACTGCTGGTCGGTGCTCGGGCAGACCGGCTTCACCCGCAGCGACGTCGTCGTCGGCCTCGGCGGCGGCGCCACCACCGACCTGGCAGGCTTCGTCGCCGCCACCTGGCTGCGCGGCGTCCGCTGGATCTCCATGCCCACCACGCTGCTCGGCATGGTCGACGCGGCCGTCGGCGGCAAGACCGGCATCAACATCGCCGAGGGCAAGAACATGGTCGGCGCCTTCCACCCGCCGGTGGGCGTGCTGGCCGACCTCGACACCCTGGCGACCGTGCCCAAGCACGACTACGTCTCCGGCCTCGCCGAGGTCATCAAGTGCGGCTTCATCGCCGACCCGGCCATCCTCGACCTGATCGAGGCCGACCCGGAGGGCGCCAAGACCCCGGACGGCCGGCACACCGTCGAGCTGATCCGCCGCGCCATCCAGGTCAAGGCCGACGTGGTCTCCGGGGACCTCAAGGAGTCCGGCCGGCGCGAGATCCTCAACTACGGCCACACCCTCGGCCACGCCATCGAGCGCAACGAGCGCTACAAGTGGCGGCACGGCGCCGCGATCTCCATCGGCATGGTCTTCGCCGCCGAACTCGGCCGCCTGGCAGGCCGGTTGGACGACGAGACGGCCGACCGGCACCGCACCGTGCTGGCCTCCGTCGGGCTGCCGCTGCGCTACCAGGCGGACGCCTGGCCGAAGCTGCTGGACGCCATGAAGATCGACAAGAAGTCGCGCGGCGACCTGATCCGCTTCATCGTCCTGGACGGCCTCGGCAAGACCTCCGTCCTGGAGGGCCCCGACCCGTCCCTGCTGGTCGCCGCCTACGCGGAGGTCTCGGCGTGACCAGGGTCATGGTGCTCAACGGCCCCAACCTCGGACGGCTCGGCAGCCGCGAGCCGGACGTCTACGGCGCCACCTCCTACGCCGGGCTGGTCGAGCGCTGCACCGCGCTCGGCAAGGAGTTCGGCTTCGAGGTCGAGGTGCACGAGACCAACTCCGAGCAGCAGATGGTGGAGTGGCTGCACGAGGCGGCCGACGGCAAGGTGCCCGTGGTGATCAACCCGGGCGCGTTCACGCACTACTCGTACGCGATGCGGGACGCCGCCTCGCAGCGCACCGCGCCGCTGATCGAGGTGCACATCTCCAACCCGTACGCCCGGGAGACCTTCCGGCACACCTCGGTGATCGCCGCGGTGGCCTCCGGCACCATCGCGGGATTCGGGCTCGGCTCGTACGAGCTGGCCCTGCGCGCCCTGGCCGAGCAACTCACCACGCGCTGACGCCTGGTCAGCGGCCCGGCGGCGGACTGTGCCCGCCGCGGGGCCGCCGTGTAGTCTCC
>NZ_JBHXMU010000061.1:0-54929 GCF_042720685.1 Kitasatospora sp. NPDC058492 | reverse complement strand
TCCCCAGACGGGGAGCCCGGCCTCTCGGGCGTTCAAGGGGTGGTTCAGGCGCCCTTGGCGGCTTCCTTCAGCTTGGAGCCCGCGCTCACCTTGGCGCTGTAGCCGGCCGCGATCTGGATCGGCTCACCGGTCTGCGGGTTGCGGGCGGTGCGGGCGGCGCGGTGGGTGCGCTCGAAGGTCAGGAAACCGGGGATGGTGACCTTCTCGTCGCCCTTGGCGACGACCTCGCCGACGATCTCGGCGAAGGCGGCCAGAACGGCGTCGGCGTCCTTGCGGGTCACCTCGGCGCGCTCGGACAGCGCGGCCACCAGCTCACTGCGGTTCATGTGTACTCCTGTGGTCTGTTCGCTTGCGGTGTGCGGGGGCCCATCGGTACTCCCACCGGGGGGCACCCGGATAGGCCGCAGGTCCGCACACTGTGCTCATGCAGGCAATGCGTGGTCGCAGGCCGGGTCCGTACCCGATGCCGCGCGCCGGTGCCGTCGAAGGCCCGTCCGCCTGCCTGGATACGAATCCTGCCCCGACCGGCCCCGAGAAAGCCAATCGGGCCCCGGCCACGACACCCGAACGAACCCCGCCCGTTGGAGGTGTGACGCTCCGTCGGCTCCGGCGGACCGGGCCCGGGCGGCGGTCGGGACGACGCGCCGGAAGACCAGGGGGACGTTCCGTACTTGTCGGACACGCCTGCCCCGTGCAGGGCTACCGTACGCCCTAGGCACGACAAGCCCAAACACGCCCCTCGCCCTTGTGTCGCAAGGGTTCGGGGCGGACTCGGACGGGTAAGGCCGCTATTCGGACATTTGACCGATCAGCGACACGTCGGCCGCCTCGCCGGTCAGAGCTTGACGGTGGGGAAGGAGGAGGCGTCGAGCGTGCCGACGATGCCCGGGGTCGGACGGGCCGGCTCCGTGCTCTCCTGGACGCCCGCCAGCGCCGCCTCGCGCACCGCCGAGGCGACCGTCTTGGCGACGTCCTTGTGGAAGACGCTCGGGATGATGTAGTTGGCGTTCAGCTCGTCGTCGGCGACGGTGGTGGCCAGCGCCCGGGCGGCGGCGATCATCATCTCGGTGTTGACGGTGCGGCTCTGGGCGTCCAGGAGGCCGCGGAAGACACCCGGGAAGACCAGCACGTTGTTGATCTGGTTGGGGAAGTCGCTGCGGCCGGTGGCGACCACGGCGGCGGTCTGCCGGGCGATGGCCGGGTCGACCTCCGGGTCCGGGTTGGCCAGCGCGAAGACGATCGAGTCCTCGGCCATGGTGGCCAGGTCGTCGCCGTCCAGGACGTTCGGGGCCGAGACGCCGATGAAGACGTCGGCGTCCGCCACGGCCTCCTTGAGGCTGCCGGTGCGGCCCGAGCGGTTGGTGTGCTCGGCGATCCAGCGCAGGCTGTCGTTGAGGTCCTCCCGGCCCTGGTGGACCACACCGCGCACGTCCGCCACGGTGGCATGCTCGACGCCGGCCGCCAGCAGCAGCTTGAGGATCGCGGTGCCGGCGGCACCGGCGCCCGACATCACCACCCGGATGTCGCTGATCTCCTTGCCGACCACCTTCAGCGCGTTGGTGAGGGCGGCCAGCACCACGATCGCGGTGCCGTGCTGGTCGTCGTGGAAGACCGGGATGTCCAGGGCCTCGCGCAGCCGGGCCTCGATCTCGAAGCAGCGCGGCGCGGAGATGTCCTCCAGGTTGATGCCCGCGAAGCCGGGGGCGATCGCCTTGACGATGGCCACGATCTCGTCGGTGTCCTGGGTGTCCAGGCAGATCGGCCAGGCGTCGATCCCGGCGAAGCGCTTGAACAGGGCCGCCTTGCCCTCCATGACCGGCAGCGCGGCGGCCGGGCCGATGTTGCCCAGGCCCAGCACCGCCGAGCCGTCGGTGACCACGGCGACGCTGTTGCGCTTGATGGTGAGGCGGCGGGCGTCCTCGGGGTTCTCGGCGATCGCCATGCAGACCCGGGCGACGCCCGGGGTGTAGATCATGCTGAGGTCGTCACGGTTGCGGATCGGGAGCTTGGACGACATCTCGATCTTGCCGCCGAGGTGCATCAGGAAGGTGCGGTCCGAGACCTTGCCGATCGACACGCCGTCGATCGCCCGCAGCTTCTCGACGATCTCCTCGCCGTGCGCGACCGAGGAGGCCGCCACCGTGACGTCGATCCGCAGCGCCTCCAGGCCGGAGGCGGTGACGTCGAGACCGGTCACCGAACCGCCGGAGGACTCCACGGCCGTGGTGATCGCACTGACGGCGTTGCCCCGGGCCGGGACCTCCAGCCGCACCGTGATCGAGTTGGAGACACTGGGCACCGTCGCCATCGACGCTTCCTTCTTCCGTCCGTGCGGCAGGTTCAACATTTTGTTGAAGGCATCGCCTGCGCATGCTAGACCTCGATCGTCGCACCTTCCAAGGGGTAGCCAGAAATAACGTTCATTGAGTGTGTGGACCCGACAACTTCTTGCCTCTCCGGGCCGATGCGTTACATTGGACGGGACACCGGCTCGATCCAAGCCCCCGGGCCCAACCTTCGTCCCTTCGAGGGACCACTTGCCGCGAGGCGAGCATGGCGGGTCGGTGTCACTAACGTCTGAAGGCCCCTCACCATCCGGTGAGGGGCCTTCTTCGTCCGGCGGACCGGCCGTCAGCCGTGCAGCAGCGCGGGCACGCCGGCCGCGTCCGGCAGGTCGTCCGGACCGGACAGCACGGTCAGCCGCTGGGTCGCCCGGGTGAGCGCCACGTACAGCACCCGCAGGCCGGCCTCCGACTCGCCGGCGATGCCGGTCGGGTCGGCCACCACGGTCGCGTCGTACTCCAGGCCCTTCGCCTCCAGGCTGCCCAGCACCACCGCCCGCTCGCCCAGGCCCTCGGCCCAGCCGGCCGCCTCGGCCCGGCGGTCCATCGGCACCACGATCGCCACGGTGCCGTCCACCTCGCCCAGCAGCCGCTCCAGCTCCGCCCGGGCCGCCGCGCCGAAGGCCTCCGGGGCGGGATCCACGACGGCCGCGAAGCGCGGCTCGACGCCGACCCGGCGCACCGCGGTCGGCGACGGGGTGCCCGGCGCGGCCAGCGCCAGCACCTTGGCCGCGACCTCGGCGATCTCGGCCGGGTTGCGGTAGTTGACGGTCAGCGTGAAGCGGCGGCGCGGCTTGCCGGACAGCACCTCGTCCAGTGCGGCCTGCGCCTCCTGCGGGAACGGCCAGGAGGACTGCGCCGGGTCGCCGACGATCGTCCAGGTCGCCATCCGGGCCCGGCGGCCGATCATGCGCCACTGCATCGGGGTGAGGTCCTGCGCCTCGTCCACGATCACGTGCGCGTACTCGGTGCGCTCGACGGGGACGCGCTCGCGCTGACGGGAGCTGCGGTCGGCGAAGGTGGTGACCTCCTCCAGCCCGCTCAGCAGGTCCACCGCGTTCACCTCGCGCACCTTCGGCCGGGCCGCCTCGCCGAGCAGCACCTGGAGCTCGTCCACCAGCGCGACGTCGTGCGCGGACAGCGCGCCCTCGCCGTTCGGGGACAGCTGGCGCCAGGACGCCGCCAGCAGCCTCGCCTCGTCCGGGGAGACGGCGCGGCGGGCGATCCGGTTGATGTGCCGGTGCTGCTTGAGCGTGCCGAGCACCCGGCGCGGGGTCACGGCGGGCCACCAGGCGTCCAGGAAGTCCAGGAACGGCGCCTCGTCCGAGACGTACTCGTCGAAGGACTCCTTCTCCTCCTGGCGCTGCTCGCGGGCGTAGTGGTCGGTCGGCTTCGGCAGGTGCCGGGTGAGCTCCTGCCACAGGGCGTCCAGCAGCATCCGGCGGGCGCGCGGGCGCAGCAGGTTCAGCGGGGTGCCGCCGGCGCCGATCACGTTGCCGCGCACGGCCTTGAGCCGGCCCGCGTCCAGCTTGAGCACCTCGCCGCGGGCGACCACCTTCAGCTCCTGCGGCGCGCCCAGCTCCAGCGCGGCCCGGGCGGCCCGGCGCAGCATCTGCACCATCCGGCCCGAGCCCTTGACCCGGGCCGCCTCCGGACTGTCGTAGGTGCCCGCCTCGATGCCGTCCACCAGCGAGCCGACCGCGCGGATGGCGACCTGCCCCTCCTCGCCGAGCGAGGGCAGCACGCCCTCGGTGTAGGAGACCAGCAGCGGGGTCGGCGAGACCACCAGGATGCCCCCGGCGTAGCGGCGGCGGTCCTGGTACAGCAGGTACGCGGCGCGGTGCAGGGCGACGGCGGTCTTGCCGGTGCCCGGGCCGCCGGTGACGAGCGTGGCGCCGGCGGCGGCCGCCCGGATCACCTCGTCCTGCTCCTTCTGGATGGAGGAGACGATGTCGCGCATCGAGTGGCTGCGGGCGCGGCCGAGCGAGGCCATCAGTGCGCCGTCGCCGACCACCGCCAGCTCCCGGCCGTTCAGGGTCGGGGTGAGGTCGGGACGCAGCAGGTCGTCCTCGACGCCGATCACCCTGCGCCCCTTGGAGCGGATCACCCGGCGGCGGACCACCCGGCCCGGCTCGACCGGGGTGGCACGGTAGAACGGCGCGGCGGCGGGCGCCCGCCAGTCGATCACCAGCGGCCCGTACTCGGCGTCCAGCACACCGAGACGGCCGATGTGCAGGGTCTCGGCGACGGCCGGGTCGGCCGGGTCGAGCGGCGTGTCGGAGGGGATGCCGTGTTCCTCCGGGGCGTCCGCCCGCTGGAGGTCGATCCGGCCGAACAGGAAGTCCTCGAACTCGTTGTTCAGGCGCTGGAGGTGGGCGCCGGCCCGGTAGACCTGGGCGTCGCGCTCGGCGAGCGCGCCGGGGGTGCCGACGTGGACCCGCTTGGCGGCGTCCTCCAGGATGTACTCGGCCTCGGCAAGCTTCTCCTCCAGCCGGTGGTAGACGGTGTCGAGGTGCTGCTGCTCACCGGCGATCTCGCGCTCGCGTACGGTCTCGCGGTCGGTGGCGGCGGTGGTGTCCGTGTTGCTCTGCATGGCCTCGGTGGTAGCGGCGGAATCCGGCTCCGGAAAACGAGCGGACGGATGATCCTACGCCCCAACCGGGGTAAACGTGAAGGCCGCCCACCGCAAAGCGGTGGACGGCCTTCACTGTCAACATGGGGTGGTGGAGATGCCGGGAATCGAACCCGGGTCCAGTGGAGTTAATTCAGGGCTTCTCCGAGCGCAGTCCGCTGTGATTTTCTCGGCCCTGGCAGTCACACGGACAAGCCGCCAACAGGCCCAGCTGCTGTTTGATTTCCCATCCGCCCTCGCAGCCCGGGCGGACGGTTGAGTTCCCTAGATTATGCCAGGGTCCGGGTCGGGAACTCCCCGGTCTGACACCCAAGCGCTATCGGTGCTTATTAGGCAGCGAGAGCGAACTGCTGGGAATCGCGCTTAGAGTTGGCGATTATTTTTTTGCGACACGTGGTTAACGAGATCATTGCCGCGTTCCTCGGCTCGCTTCCCCTGTTTCAACATCCCCTGTCGAAACCGATCATCCCCATGTTTTGTTGAGAAACAGCCGGACGGTGACCGTCCGTGTTGCTGACGCCATACTACGCGAGGCGGCGGGTGAGGGTCCAGCGGATTAACTCTGGCGCCGCCGGGCGGCCGCCACCGCGCGGGCCGTCTCGCGGGTGTCCTGCTTCTCGCGCAGCGTCTGCCGCTTGTCGTAGAGCTTCTTGCCGACCGCGAGCGCCAGTTCGAGCTTCACCCGGCCGTCCTTGAAGTACAGCGAGAGCGGGACGAGCGTGTGGCCCGCGTCGCGGACCGTGCTCTCGATCTTGCGGATCTCCAGCCGGTGCAGCAGCAGCTTGCGCTTGCGCCGGGCCGCGTGGTTGGTCCACGTCCCCTGGGTGTACTCGGGGATGAACACGTTGTCGATCCAGGCCTCGTGGTTCTGGATGTAGGCGTAGCCGTCGACCAGGTTGGCCCGCCCCTCGCGCAGTGACTTCACCTCCGTGCCGGTGAGCACGAGGCCGCACTCATAGGTGTCGAGGATCGTGTACTCGTGTCGCGCCTTCTTGTTCTGCGCGATCAGCTTCTGTCCGGTTTCCTTTGCCATAGCGCGGCCATTCTCGCACTTCGGCCGGTTCGGGGCAGCCCCTTTAGGCGCGGGTGCCGAGCCCGGCCAGCACCCGCAGGGCGAGCGCGTCGGCGTCCTCGCCGGCCGCCGCCGGGACGTCCGGGGTCAGGCCGGAGCCCTCCGGGGAGCGGCCGGCCGGGGTGTAGTAGCGGCCGACGGTCAGCTCCAGCACGGCGCCGTCGGCGAGCCGGCTGGGCTGCTGGACGGTGCCCTTGCCGAAGGTCCGGGAGCCCACCACCACGGCGCGGCTGCGGTCCTGGAGCGCGCCGGTGAGCAGTTCGGCGGCGCTCATCGTGCCGCCGTCGACCAGCACCACCAGCGGGGTGCGCTGGTCGCCCCCGGGCGGGGCGGTCAACTCCCTGGTCTCGCCGCGCTCCTGGTACGAGCCGACCGGGCCGCCGTCCAGGAAGATCCCGGCGGTGCCGGCGGCCTCCTCGACCAACCCGCCCGAGTTGCCGCGCAGATCGAGCACCACACCGGCGTGCGGGGCGCGCAGAGCGGCGCGCACCTGATCGGACACGCCGCTGGTGAAGGCCCGTACGGCGATCCGCAGCACGCCCTTCTCCAGCTGCTCGGCGGTGACCTGCCGGCTGTCCAACAGGGCGCGCCGCAGCCGCAGTTCGCGGACCTCGCCGGCACCGCGCCGCACGGCGAGGGTGACCTCGGAGCCCACCCCGCGCTCGCCGTCGCGCCCGCGCAGCCGGGCCACCACCTCGGTGACCGGCAGGTGGTCGGCCTGGTCCTGGTCGATCCGCAGCAGCCGGTCGCCGGCCTCGATCCCGGCCGTGGCGGCGGGCCCGGCGGGCGCGACCTGGGAGACCGCGGTGGCGCCGTCCTCGCCGCGGCCGACCGAGAGCCCGACGCCCAGGTAGCGGCCGTCCAGTCCCTGGCTGAACGCGGCGTACTCCTGGGCGCTGTAGTACGCGCCCCAGCGGTCGCCGTTGGCCCCGAGCAGGTGCTCGGCCTGCTGCTCGGACAGCGCGGTGCCGGCCGGGTCCGCCGGGAGGCCCGGGGCGGCGCCCCCGACCGGGGCGGCGCCGGCGGCCGGGTGCCGTGGCGGGTCGCCCCAGGCGCCGGTGGCGGCCCCGGCGATCAGCACGACGCCGAACACCAGGCTGAGGGTGGCCACCTGACGTGCCCTGCGCGGAGTTTCCAGCATGGCACCGGAGTGTAGACACCGTGTCGGGCGCGACGGGCCACAACGGCGGGCGAAACGACGGCGGCCCCGGACGGCGCAGTGCCGTCCGGGGCCGCCGGGGCCGGAGGTGGTCAGACCTTGAGGTACTTGCGCAGGGTGAAGAACGCCGCCACGCCGGCCATGCCCATACCGACCACGATCAGCAGCGGTATCACCGCGAGCACCGAGCCGAGGCCGATGAAGTGGATGAACTGCACCCGGTCGGCCAGCCAGTTCTGGACGAAGAAGTGCCCGCCGACCAGCAGCCCGGAGGCCATGGCCGCGCCGAGCAGCGCGGAGAACGCGGCCTCGGCGATGAACGGCATCTGGACGTAGAAGTTCGAGGCACCGACCAGGCGCATGATGCCGGTTTCGCGCCGCCTGCTGTACGCCGACACCCGGACGGTGTTGACGATCAGCAGCAGGGCGACGAACAGCATCAGCACCATGATCACGAAGGCCGCCGTCTGGAGGCCGTTGAGCAGGCCGAACAGGTTCTCCAGGATCTTCCGCTGGTCCTCCACCGACTTGACGCCGGGTTTGCCGGCGAAGGCGCTCTGGATGACGTCGTACTTGGTCGGGTCGTTCAGCTTGACCCGCCAGGACTGCGGCATCGCGTCCGGGCCCAGGACGGAGATGAGCGGGTTGTCCGGGTTCATCTCCTTCCAGTGCTTGTACGCCTCGGCGGAGCTCTCGAAGGTCGACGACTGGACCACCGAGTCCATCTTGTCCAGCTGGGCCTTGATGTCCTGCACCTGCTGGTCGGTGGCCGCACCCTTGTCGCACTGCGGCGAGTTGCGCGCGTCCGACTTGGTGCAGAAGTAGATGCTCACCTCGACCTTGTCGTACCAGTACCCCTTCATGGAGTTCACCTGGTCGCGGACCAGGAGCGAGGAACCGGCCAGGGCGAGGGAGAGCGCGACACTGACCACGACCGCGATGGTCATCGTCAGGTTGCGGCGGAGACCCACACCGATCTCCGACAGGACGAACTGGGCACGCATGCGGGTAACAACTCCAGGGTCGGTACTGCTGGTCTGGCGACGCGGGCGGACGGCCCTACGGGTTCAGCGCCGGCTGCGCCGGTCGGTCAGTGCTGGTATCCGTAGACGCCGCGGGCCTGGTCGCGGACGAGCAGCCCCTTGTCGAGCTCGATGACGCGCTTGCGCATCTGGTCGACGATGGCCTGGTCGTGGGTGGCCATCAGCACCGTGGTGCCGGTGCGGTTGATGCGGTCGAGCAGCTTCATGATGCCGACCGAGTTCTGCGGGTCGAGGTTGCCGGTGGGCTCGTCCGCGATCAGCAGCATCGGACGGTTCACGAACGCGCGGGCGATCGCCACGCGCTGCTGCTCACCACCGGACAGCTCGCCCGGCATGCGGTCCTCCTTGCCGCCGAGGCCGACCAGCTCCAGCACCTCGGGCACCACCTTGTTGATGGCGCTCTTGGGCTTGCCGATCACTTCGAGGGCGAAGGCGACGTTCTGCGCGACCGTCTTGTTGGGCAGCAGGCGGAAGTCCTGGAAGACGGTGCCCAGCTGGCGGCGCATGTGCGGCACCTTCCAGTTGGACAGCTTGCCGAGGTCCTTGCCCAGCACGTGCACCTCGCCCGTGGAGGGGCGCTCCTCGCGCAGGCACAGGCGCAGGAAGGTGGACTTGCCCGAGCCGGACGAGCCGACCAGGAAGACGAACTCACCCTTCTCGATCTCCAGCGAGACGTTGTCCAGGGCGGGACGGTTCTGCTTGGGATAGGTCTTGGAGACGTTGTCGAATCTGATCACGGCTGCATCACGGAGGCCATCCTAGGCGGCGCCAGTCCTCGGTCGGTCCACCCCGGGCGCCCGGCCCTGGGGCGGGTGGCGGGAGCGGAAAGGGCCGCTCCCGGTCTGGGACCATACGCGAATCGGCGGTCGGCGCGCAGGGCCCGCCCAGGACAGCCGTCGAAATCTGGGGGAGAATGTCTGGTTATGCCCCGAAAATTGGGAGGCATCTCACAGCCCGGGAGCCGGAACGGTCAGAACCTGGCAGAGTGGAGGTGGCGTCCGTGTTCGGGCGCTCCCCCGCACAGGGCAAGAAGAGGAACCAAAGCCCCGTCCGGTGCGTTGGCTGTAGCAGCGAGGAGGAGATCGCATGACCTGCGACCATCTGGTGTGCGCCAACTGCAACGGCCGCGTGAGTGACGGGCGCTGCGCGGTCTGCCGCGCCAACCGGGCCCGGCTGCAGGAGCAGCAGGGTCCGTTCGCGGCGCTCTCCCCCGCGATGCTGCTGGCCCTGCTGGCCGGTCTGCTCGCGGTGGCGCTGATCGCCCGGCAGGCACTGGCCTGAACCCACCGAGGCATACGAAAGGGCCCCCGACCACTGCGGTCGGGGGCCCTTTCGCATGCCTGCGCCTACTGCGCGGCGGTCTCGCGCTGCTTGCGCCAGCGGATGCCGGCCTCGATGCTGTGCTTGATGTTCATCGAGGCCGGCATCCTCACGCTCAGCTCGCGGTTTCCCGCTGCTTCCTCCATCGGATGCCGGCCTCGATGAAGCCGTCGATGTCGCCGTCCAGCACGCCCTGCGGGTTGCCGACCTCGTACTCCGTCCGGACGTCCTTGACCATCTGGTACGGGTGCAGCACGTAGGAGCGCATCTGGTTGCCCCAGGAGCTGCCGCTGTCCTTGAGCGCGTCCATCGCCGCCCGCTCCTCCTGGCGGCGCCGCTCCAGCAGCTTCGCCTGGAGGACGTTCATCGCGGACGCCTTGTTCTGGATCTGCGAGCGCTCGTTCTGGCAGGAGACCACGACACCGGTCGGGAGGTGCGTGATGCGCACCGCCGAGTCGGTGGTGTTGACGCCCTGGCCGCCGGGGCCGGAGGCGCGGTAGACGTCGATCCGCAGGTCGCCCTCGTCGATGTCGACGTGGTCGGACTGCTCGACGACCGGGAGCACCTCGACACCGGCGAAGGAGGTCTGCCGGCGGCCCTGGTTGTCGAAGGGCGAGATGCGGACCAGGCGGTGGGTGCCCTGCTCGACCGACAGGGTGCCGTAGGCGTACGGCGCCTTGACCGTGAAGGTCGCGGACTTGATGCCGGCCTCTTCGGCGTACGAGGTGTCGTACACCTCGGTGGGGTACCCGTGCCGCTCGGCCCAGCGCAGGTACATGCGCATCAGCTGCTCGGCGAAGTCGGCGGCGTCGACGCCACCGGCCTCGGCGCGGATGTTGATCAGCGCCTCGCGGGCGTCGTACTCGCCGGACAGGAGGGTGCGGACCTCCAGCTCCTCGACCGCCTTCTGGAGGGAGACGAGTTCGGACTCGGCCTCGACCCGGGTGTCCGCGTCGTCCTCGGCCTCGGCCAGCTCGAACAGCACGCCCAGGTCGTCGATGCGGCTGCGCAGGCCCTCGACCTTGCGCAGTTCGCCTTGGAGGAAGGAGAGCCGGCTGGTCACCTTCTGCGCGTTCGCGATGTCGTCCCACAGGTTGGGGGCGCCTGCCGCCTCCTCCAGGACAGCGATGTCGGCCCGGATCTTGTCCAGGTCGAGGACGGCCTCGATCGACCCCATGGTCGTTTCGAGGTTCTTGAGCTCTTCGGAAGGATCGACGGCTGCCACGCCCCCAGGGTAATGGTTCCGGGGGTGGTCATGACGACACCGGGGTCCTCCGGCTCTCGCGGTACCCGCCCGACGGCCCGCTACGGTGCCCGCGGGGCCGTGCCGGACACCGTCGGGCGGGCCGGGTGACCGGCGTCCGGGGCGGTGGCCGCGAAGGCCGTCCAGGCCGCGGCGGCGCCCGCCAGCAGCAGGACGGTGGCCAGCAGGACGGCCAGCACCCGGCGGCGGCGCAGCAGCGCCTGCCGGTCCCGGCGGTGCCCGGTGCCCGGGGCGGTGCGCTGGGCACGGGACTCCGCGGCGTACGCGGCCAGCTCGTCCGCGGAGGGGCGGCGCAGGCTGGTGTGGGTGTCCCGGGTCGAGTCGGGGGCGACTCCGGGCACCAGCGGGACGGCCGGGCCCCGGCGGCGCTTGTGGATTCCCGGGCCTGCGTCCACCTCGGCGTACACGGCCTCACCGGGGGTCAGCGCCTCCTCCGCCGGGGCGCGGCCCTGGGAGGGCACGGCCAGCACCGGCAGGCCGGCCAGCGAGGGCAGCTGCTCGCGCAGCCGGGCCGCCAGCTCGGCGGCCCGCAGCCGGGAGGCCGGGGCCTTGGCCAGGCACTCGGAGATGATCCGCCACAGCCCGTCCGGCAGGCCGGGGATCGGCGGCACCTGCTCGGTGACGTGCCGGCGCAGCACCGCGCCGGTGTGGCCGCCGCCGAACGGGGTGAACCCGGCCAGCAGCTCGTACAGCACGGTGGCGAGGGCGTAGATGTCGACGGCGGCGCGCGGCTCCAGGCCCTCGATGATCTCCGGGGCGAGGTAGTCGGGGGTGCCGATGATCCGGGTGGCCCGGGTGCGGCGCGGGGCGTCGACCAGGCGGGCCACGCCGAAGTCGGTGAGCTTGGCGCGCGGGGCGCCGCCGGGGCCGGGGGCGGCGGCGAGGTCGAGCAGGACGTTCTCCGGCTTGACGTCGCGGTGGACGATGCCGGCGGCGTGCGCGGCGGCCAGGCCGTCGGCGACGTCCGCGATGACCGAGGCGGCGGTCTGCGGCGGGAGCGCGCCGTCACGCTCCAGCCGGGAGCGCAGGTCGGTGCCCTGGACCAGCTCCATCACCAGGGCGAGGTCGCTGCCGTCCACGACCATGTCACGCACGCCGACCACCCGGGGGTGGTCGAGGCTGGTCAGCGCGGCGCGCTCCTGGACGAAGCGGCCGACCAGCACCTGGTCGGCGGCCAGGTCCTCGCGCAGCAGCTTGACCGCCACCGGGCCGTCGGGCCCCTCACCGAGCCAGACCGTCCCGGCCGAACCCCGGCCGATCACCTGGTGGACGGTGTACCGGCTGCCGATCTTGCGTGCCAATGCTGCTCCGTGGGCGGCGCGGGAGCGCGCCCGGGGGTCCGGTGCGCTCGATGGGGCGGGACAACAGCGACCAACCTACGCGCCCCGGCGCCCCGCGCGGGCCGCCCGAGGGCCCTGGGCGGGCAGCCGCGGGCGAGAAATCTTGCGAATTGTCGACAAAGCGTCAATCCCGCCGCGCGGGCCCGGCCCTGGACCGGGCGGGCCCGCACGGCAGGGTCTGGCCCGGCGTCAGTTCTTCGAGCTGCCGAACAGGGCGTCCGCCCAGTCGCGCACGGTGTTGAACCAGCCCTGGATGTTGTCCCAGTAGTGCGGCAGCGGCGTGAAGTTCCACAGCGCCACCCCGGCCACCACCAGCACCACCAGCACCACCAGGCACCCCTTGAGGCAGCCGAGCCCGGGGATGTACATCCGGTTGCGGCTGCGCGGGCGCCGCTCGCGCGGCGGGGCGGGCTCGCGGCGGTCCTGCTCGCGCGGCTCGTCCCGGCGCTGCGGCGATTCGCGGTGCTGCGGGGGCTCGCGGTGCTGCGGCGATTCGCGGTGCTGCGGCGCCGGCGGCTCGGCCCGGCGCGGGACCGGGGCGGGCGGGGGCGGGTAGCCGCCCTGCGACTGCCCGTACGCGGCCGGGGCCGGCCGGTAGCCGCCGGGCGGCTGCGGGCGTCCACCGGGCCCGGGCTGCGGCGGGCCGCCGTGACCGGACTGCCCGGCCTGGTAGCCCTGACCGCCCTGACCGCCCTGGTAGGGCGGCGGGGCCACCGGCGGCCGCTGGGCGTACCCGGGCGGCGGCGGGCCCTGGCGCCGCTGGTCCGGGTGGTAGCCGGCCGGCGGCTGCGGCTGGTAGCCGGGGGGGCCGGCCGGCCCGGCCTGGAAGGGCCTCGGGGCGACCTGCGGGTCCTCGAAGTCCTCCGGGCCGAAGTAGCCGACCTGGGTCTGCTGGTTGCGGTCCCGGGCCGCCCGCAGCTGCGTCTGCCACGGGTGCGGCGTCTCCTCCGCCGGAGCGCCCGGAGCACCCGGAGCGCCCGGCGGGGGCGGGGGCACGACGGTGGGCGGCATCACCTGGGTGCGGTCCGGGGCCCCGAACGGCGGGGCGGGCGGCGGCTGGGTGCCCATCACCTGGGTCGCCCCGGCCGGGTCGTACTGCGGGGCCGCGGGGGCGGCCGGCGTCAGGCCGGGGACGCCCGCGCCGGCACTCGGGACGGAGGTCGGGCGCGGGTCCGGCAGCAGCAGCGAGCCGACCGCGAGCGCCTCGTCCACCGCCGACGGGGAGGCGTGCACCCCGACGCCGGCCGCCACCACCCGCAGCGCGCGGGCCAGCGAGGTCGCGGACGGCCGCTGCGCCGGGTCCTTGCGCAGGCAGCGCTCGATCACCGTCCACAGCGGCTCGGGCATGGTGCTGGGCCGCTGCGGCTCCTGCGCCAGGTGGGCGTGGAGGAGCGCGATCGCGCTGTCACCCTGGAACGGCTGGCGGCCGGTGACCAGCTCGTACAGCATGATCCCGGCGCCGTAGACGTCCACCGCGGAGGTCTGCGGGCGGCCCTCGGCGGACTCCGGCGCGATGTAGGCGGGGGTGCCGACGAACTCGTGGGTGCGGGTGATGCCCGGGGAGTCGGCGAGGCGGGCGATGCCGAAGTCGGTCAGCATCGGGTGCATCTGCTCGGTGCCGTCCAGCACCGTGGAGGCGAGCAGCACGTTGGCCGGCTTGAGGTCGCGGTGGACGATCCCGTCCTCGTGGCTGGCCGCCAGCGCGTCCGCGACCTGGGCCATCAGCAGGGCGCCGGCGATCGGGCTGAACGGGCCGTTGGAACGCAGGTAGCGGGCCAGGTCGGGGCCGTCGATCAGGTCCATCACCAGGGCCAGCAGCTCGCCCTCGACCACCAGGTCGCGGACCCGGACGATGTTCGGGTGGGTCAGCCGCAGCAGCAGCGAGCGCTCGCGCAGGAAGCGCATCACGACGTCCGGGTCGGACGCCAGTTCCTCGCGCAGCACCTTGATCGCCACCAGCTGCCCGGGCTCGCTGCCGGGCACCTGGACGTCGGGGCGCACCCGGCCGCGCCAGACCGTCCCGGTGGCACCCCGTCCGAGGGTCTCCTCAAGCAGATACTTGCTGCCGACTGGCCGCACCTGTCGCACTCCTCGTCGTGCCGCCCGCGCGGGGCGCTCCTCCGCCGGTGCGGTGAGCCTGCCGGGCCCGTGTCTGCGGCCACTCTAACGGTGTCCGTTCAGGTTTTTGGGGCGACCGGCAGGCCATCCCGGAGGGGTTGGGGGACATCCCCTAGGGGAGTTCCCGGACCGGTTCGGCGGGCCCGCCGACGGGGCCCTCGCCGCACCGGTTGACCTGACCCTCCGTCGCCTCCACCATGGCGATGATCGCAAGATCGTCAAATCCGGTACGGTGCGCGGACTGTCCGTGACGGATGGCAGGATGGACACTCGCCACTCGTGTGGCCCAAAGGGTCGCCGCGGCCGCCCCGCGCGCCCGCGACGACACCGGGCAGCGGTACCAGGCTCCACACCAGCAGAAGGGACCCGCGGGCGAGATGCAGATCCGGCTGACCGTCCTCCGACCGCGCAGCGGCCCGGCCGCCGCCGGCTCCGCCATCCCCTACGTGGACGTGCTGGTCACCGCCCCCGTCGGCACCGCGCTCGGCTCCCTCGCGGGCGCCCTCGCGGGCGCCGTCGGCGTGCGCGGGCCCCGGGCCGCCACCCACGTGCACCTGTACGCCGGGGCGCACCGGGTCGACGAGCACACGCTGCTCGGCCACCCCCCGCTCCTCGACGGGGCCGTCCTCAGCCTCAACGAGCCCGACCCGACCGCCGACGACCCCGACGACACCCCCGCCGCCGCCGAACTTCGCGTGGTCGGCGGCCCGGACGCCGGCGGAGTGCACCGGCTGCACGGCCGGGAGATCCGGATCGGCCGCTCCGGCGAAGCCGACGTCCCGCTCGACGACCCCGACGTCTCCCGGCTGCACCTGGCCCTGCACCTCGCCGACGACGGCAGGATCACCGTCCGCGACCTCGGCTCCACCAACGGCACCACCCTGGACGGTCGGCTCGTCCCGCCCGGAGCCCCCGAGGAAGCCGTCCCGCTGGAAGCCGGCGCCCTGCTGCGCATCGGCGAATCCACCCTGCACGTGGCCACCCCCGACCCGGCCGACGGCACCGGCCGCGCCGCCCTGCCCGACGGCCACGGCCACCTCCAGCTCGCCGCCCCAGGCCCGGTCCGCCCCACCCCGCCGGTGGCCGAACCCCCCGCCGCCCCCGAACCGGCCCCCGGCCGCGGCCGCGGCCTGCTCTCGCTGCGACTCGGCCGCACCGCCGAACCGCCCGGCCAGGAGAGCGCCGAACGCCACCACACCGCCGTACGGCTGCGCCAGGCCGCCGCCCAACGCGAACGGTGGCCGGATCTCGCCACCCTGCTGCTCAACGCCGTCGGCCCCGGCCCCCGGCTCTGGGAGCGCGGCCCCGGCCACCCCGACGCGCTCACCCTGCGCCTGGGCACCGCCGACCGCCCCGGCGGCCCCGGCACCGCACCCGGCACCATGCTGCCCGCCGTCCCCGTCACCCTCGACCTGCAGACCGCCGGCAGCCTCGGCCTCAGCGGCCCGCGCGAACGCCTGGACGCACTCACCCGGGCCGTCGTCGCCCAGCTCGCCGCCCTGCACCCGCCGACCGGCCTGAGCCTGGTCGTCGTCGACGCCGACCAGGCCCGCACCCCCGAAGAACGCGCCGACACCTGGGCCTGGGCCCTCTGGCTGCCCCACCTGCGCCCCGCCGACGGCCAGGACTGCCGGCTGCTGCTCGGCCTCGACGACGAACAGGCCACCGCCCGGCTGACCGAACTCACCGCCCGGCTCAGCGGCCCGGCCGGCCTCGGCGGCCACCCCGCCACCGTCGTCGTGGTGGACGGCCGCCCGACCACCGAGACCGCCCGGCAGGCCGTCGACCTGCTGCTGCGCCAGGGACCGGCCGTCGGCATCTTCCCGGTCTGCCTCGCCGAGCAGCCCGAACTGCTCCCCCGAGGCCTCGGCGCCACCGCCCTGATCACCGGTGAGGTCGGCACCCAGCTCTCCCTCGACCGCCCCGTCGCCCGCGGCAGGGAGACCTTGCACGAGGTCTCCCTGGACGCCGTCTCCGACGCCTGGGCCGAACGGCTCGCCCGCGTGCTCGCCCCGCTGCGCGAGGCCGCCCCGGCCGCCCGCGGCCCGCTGCCCGACGCACTGCGGCTGCTCGACCTGCTCCAGCTCGACACCGTCACCCCGGCCAAGCTGTCCGCCCGCTGGGCGGCGCACGCCGGCGGCATCGGCGCCGCCACCGCGCTGCTCGGCACCACCCGGGACGAACTCTGCACGCTCGACCTGGCCGACCCCGAACTCGCCCTCCCCTCCCCCGACCCGGGCGGCCCGCACCTGCTCATCGGCGGCGCCCGCGGCTCCGGCAAGACCGAGCTGCTGCGCACCCTGGTCGCCTCGCTCGCCGTCTCCGAACGCCCCGAGCGCCTCACCGTCACCCTCATCGAGGGCCGGTCCACCGAGGACGGCCTGGACGGCTGCACCGAACTGCCGCACGTCACCGGCCTGGTGAACGCCGCCGACGACCCGCGGGCCGCACTGCTCGCCGCGGAGGCCCTGGAGGACGAACTCGCCCTGCGCGAGCGGCTGTTCGACGGACTGGACTTCGCCTCCTGGCACGCCGCCCGCATCTTGGACGGGCAGAGCCTGGACGCGCAGAGCCTGGACGGGCAGGGCCTGGCTGGACAGAGTCTCGCCGGACACCCGGCCGTCCCGGTGCCCGCCGTCGTCGGCGCGGCCTCCGCCGCCACCCCGAAGATCATCCACCCGCGCAGCGGTGGCGACGGCCCCCGGCCGGTCACCTCCCCCGCCGCCGCCCCCTGCCCCGCCCGCCTGGTCGTCGTCGTGGACGACTACGACGCCCTCCTCTCCCCCACCTCCCCGGCCGGCCGCCCGCTCGCCCGCGCCCTCGCCGCCGTCGCCCGCCACGGCGGCCCGCTCGGCGTCCACCTCGCGGTCACCACCGGCCACCCGGAGGAGAGCGCCGGCACCGAGGTCGACGAGGCCGCCCTGCTCCGCATCGCGCTGCGCACCGAGGACCCGGCCGACTCCGACCTGCTGATCCACCTCGGCGACGCGGCCGCCCTGCCCGAGGACACCCCCGGCCGCGGCTACCTGCGCCTGCCGGACGGCGGCGTCACCGCCTTCCAGACCGCCCGGATCAGCGGCCGCATCCCGCGCACCGCCACCCTGCGCCCCACCGTCGTCGCGATCGACCCGCTCCAACTCGGCGCCCCACCCGCCCGCCGCCCGGTCCGCGAACTCGGCAACGGCCCCACCGACCTCGCCCTCCTCGCCAGCGCCCTCCAACGCGCGGCCGCCCACTGACCGGCTCGCACCAGCGCGCCACCCACTTCCCAGGAACCGCGAACACCCCGGCGGCCCCCGCCGGGGCCGCCGAAAGCGGAGCCACGTACGCGCCGCCTCGACCGGACGGAGGTCGAAGGCGGCGGACGGCAGCTGGCGGTCAGTGGGCCGGGGGCTGGGCGGCGAGGCCGCGGGTGTAGTGGGCGGCGGCCAGGACCGAGGCCATCAGCTCGGCGTCGAGCATGGAGGCGTCGGCCAGCCGGGTCGCCGAGGCGTGGGAGGCCAGCAGCGTCTTGGTGACCCGCAGTGCGGCCTCGGGGCGGCGGGTGACGGGCCTGACCCACT
Organism: Kitasatospora sp. NPDC058492; assembly: GCF_042720685.1. Lineage (NCBI taxonomy): Bacteria > Bacillati > Actinomycetota > Actinomycetes > Kitasatosporales > Streptomycetaceae > Kitasatospora > Kitasatospora sp. NPDC058492. The sequence continues at coordinate 37,076 of NZ_JBHXMU010000061.1, read as the reverse complement.
CGGCGACCGCCCCGTCCAGGTCCTGCTCGGGGACGACGCGTTGCAGGATGGCGAGCTCCCGCGCCTCCACCGCGCCGACCGGGCGGCTGGTGAGGATGATCTCGCGGACCCGGGCCGCGCCGACCTCGTGGAGCAGCCGAGGCAGCAGTCCGCCCCAGGCGACAGGCAGGCCCAGGGCCAGTTCGGGCAGCCGGAAGACGGCGTTGTCGGCGCCGGCCCGCAGGTCGCAGGCGAGCGCCAGGGCGAAGCCGGCGCCGGTGGCCCGGCCCTGGACCCGGGCGACGGTCACGGCGGAGCTGTTGGTCAGGGCATCGCAGACCCTGCGGGCCTTCTCCCCGTAGCTCCGTATGCCGCCGCCGGTCGGGTCCTGCTCCAGGCCCGCGAAGAGTTCGTCGCGGTCGCCGCCGAGGCAGAAGTCCCGGCCGGCCGCGGACAGCACGATCACGCGCACGGCCGGATCGGGTACGGCCAGCACGGCGAGGAGTTCGTCCAGCATGGCCGAGGTGACGGCGTTCCCGGTCGCCGGGCTGTCCAGCTCGATGTGGAGCACGGGGCCCTGGCGCTCGGTACGGACCGTACGGGCCACCGCGGGCGCGGGAACGGGCTCCGGGGCGGGCGACGCGACGGGCTCGGGGTACGGGTACGGGTACGGGAGGTACGACGGCTGCGCCGCGTGCGGCGGGTACTGCGGAACCTGGGGCACCTGGGGCACCTGGGGCACCTGGGGAACCTGCGGGAACACGTTCATGCGGCCACTCTCAGGGACGTCACCCGGTGGAAGACCATCCGGGGTGCGTACTCGGGCGGGCTCGCCACCCTCAGGGTCGGGAAGCGCCGCAGCAGCTGGCCGAGCAGGGCGCGCGCCTCCAGCCTGGCCAGGCCCGCGCCGAGGCAGTAGTGGGCGCCGCCGCCGAAGGTGAGGTGGGTGCCCCGGCGGAGCACGTCGAAGGTGTGCGGGTCCGGGTTGCGGCGCGGATCGCGGTTGGCCGCGCCGTACATCACGTGGACCATGGTGTCCTTGGGCAGGAACACCCCGGCCAGCTCGGTGTCCTCGCCCGCGACGCGGCTGTTGACGCGGACCGGCGGGTCGTAGCGCAGCGCCTCGTCGATCGCGTCGTCGATGTGCTCCGGCCGCTCCCGCAGCCACTCCCACCGGCCGGGCGACCGCAGCAGCGACCACACCAGCGAGGAGAGCAGCGTCGCCGTGGTCTCCAGCGAGGCGATGGTGACGAACATGGTGAGCTGGTAGACCATCCGGTCGGTGGCCTCGCGGTCGGACTCCAGCGCGTCCCAGGTGCGGATCCAGCCGGCGATCACGTCGTCGCCGTCATTGTCGCGGCGCTCCCGGACGAGGCGGGTGAAGTACTCGCGCAGGTCCATGGTGGCCTGCTCGGAGACCGCCAGCTGGCTCTTGGTGGGCAGCAGTTCCTGGGCGTGCACCTGGTTGTGGGTCATCGTCAGGATGTGCGGGTAGTCCTCGGGCGCGATGTCCAGCCAGCGCCCGACGGTGTTGATCGGCAGCTGCTCGCTGACCAGGGCGGAGAGGTCCGCCTCGCCGTCCGTCCGTATTCGCTCGGCCAGGCGGTCGAGCAGTTCGGCGACGTCGGCCTCGATCTGCGGCTCCATGTCCCGCAGGGTGTTCCGGTCGAAGAGGTTTCCGAGGCTGCGCCGCTGCCGGGTGTGGTCGGGGGCGTTGAGCCGGGAGAGGGTCCGGCTCATCTCCTGGGTGGCGACGGCGTCCCAGCGCCCCGTCCCGGTCTGCCGTTCCTGCCAGGCGAAGTCGGGGACGAGCCAGGTCCTGCCGCGCAGGACCTGGTCGCACGCGTCGTACCCGGTGACCAGGTAGCCGCCCCAGGGCGCCGGGACGAGGTCTCCCAGCGCCCGCAGCCCGTCGTAGACCGGGCTCGGGTCGGCGAGTCCCTCGGCCGACCGCAGCCTGCGCAGGAGCGGCACGGCGGCACGGCGGTCGACCACCCTTCCGTCCGGGCGCTCCGGGTCTGCGGGGCGGGCTTCCAACGTGGCGGTCACACGGGGCTCCTTACGCGCGGGCGGGCAGTACGGCGGCGATCTACCCAGCAACAGCGCGCTCAAGCGTCGATCCGTGTTGCCCCTGTCACGTACCCGCACCGCCGTCGGACTCCGTTCACGCCGCGGTGGCGGAACGGCTTCCGACGGCGCGTCGGATCGGAGCCCGGGGCGTGTCAGACCCGGAAGACGTCCAGGAAGGAGCTCCACCACCCCTTCTTCTGCCCGGCCCGGCCCGGTGCGGGGGCGGTGGCCTGCGGGTACGCCTGCGTCGCCTCGGCGCCGACCGGCGACCCGCCCGGCGCGGTGTCCGCGCCCGCGGCCGGCCGCGTGGTCCGGGCGGGCGCCGGGCTGAACCGCACCGGCAGCGAGACCAGGCCGCGCTGGAACGGGCCCGGCCGCCACTCCACGCTCTCCGCGGGCACCGCGAGCGTGACGTCCGGGAGGGCGTTGAGCAGGCACTCGATCGCGCTCAGGGCGATCAGCTGGGCCGGAGACTTGGCCGGGCACGCGTGCGGGCCGGCGCCCCAGGCCAGGTGGGCCCCCTTGCTGAGGGTCAGCCGGGCATCCGTCAGCGCGGGGTCGCTGTTGGCGGCGGCGAAGCTGATCACCACCGGGCTGCCTGCGTCCATCGGGACCCCGCCCACGTCGAGGTCCTGCATCGGGTAGTGCGTGGCGTAGTTGGCGATCGGCGGGTTGTTCCACAGCACGTCGTCGAGGGCGTCCTCGATGCGCAGTCCGGAGCGGCCCTCGCCGGACAGCAGCAGGAGCAGCGCGTTGCCGATCAGGTTGCGCTCGGGCTCGACGCCGGCGCCCATCAGCATGACCAGCTGGTCCTTGAGCTCCTCGTCCCGCAGGCCGGCCGGGTGCTGGATGAGCCACGAGGTGATGTCGTCGCCGGGCTGGCGGCGCTTCAGCGCGACCAGGTCCATCAGGCAGGCGGTCAGCTCCTCGTTGGCCTGGATCACGTCGAGGCCGTCGAAGAGCGCGGACATGCTGCGGGTCAGCCGGTCGCCGATGTCGGCCGGGCAGCCGAACAGCTGGTTGAACAGCAGCAGCGGCAGCAGCTTGGCGTAGTCGTTGAGCAGGTCGGCCCGGCCCAGCGGACTGAACTGGTCGATCAGGTAGCCGGCGATCCGCTCGACGTGCCGGTTGAGCCGGTTGTCGTTGAGCCGACCCAGGCTCTCGGTGACGGCCTTGCGCAGCCGCAGGTGTTCGGCGCCGTCCGTGAAGAGGCAGTTGGGCCGGTAGAACATCATCGGCAGGACGGGGCTGTCCATCGGCACCCGTCCTTCGTTGAGCGCCGCCCAGCGCCGCGAGTCCCGGGCGAACATCCCCGGGTTCTGCAGCACCCGCAGGGCGGCCTCGTGCGAGGTGACCAGGGTGGCCTCCACCCCCGGGGCCAACTCCACCGGCGCGGCGGGGCCGTTGGCGCGCAGCTTGTCGTAGACCGCGCCGGGGTCGGACGAGAACATCTCCCCGTGGAGCGGTGTGCTCACGCCGACGTGCATCGGGCAGCCCTGCGGAGGCGACTGCGGGGCGGGTCGCTGCGGAGAATCCATGGGTCGTTCCTTGGAGGTGGCCCCGGGCGGGTGCGGACCCGGGAGGCGTGCGGGGAGGGAGGCGCGGGGGAGGTCAGGAGGCGCGGGCGAGCAGGTGCCGGACGAGCGTCAGCAGGGCGTCGGCCGAGGAGCGCTGGTCCCGCGCGTCGCAGAACACCACCGGGGTGTGCGGCAGCAGGTCGAGTGCCTCGCGCAGCTGGTCCTCGGTGTACTCGTCCTGCCGGTCGAAGCTGTTGACCGCCACGGCGTACTCCAGGCCGTACTGCTCGATCAGGTCGATGACGGGGAAGGTGTCCGCGAGGCGGGTCGGGTCGGCCAGCAGCAGCGCTCCCAGCGCGCCCCGCGCCATGTCCTCCCAGAGCTGCATGAACCGTTGCTGCCCCGGAGTGCCGAACAGGTACAGCACCAGGTCGTCGCCGAGTGTCAGCCGGCCGAAGTCCAGGGCGACGGTCGTGGTCTTCTTGTCCGGTACGCCGCGGAGGTCGTCGACGCGGATGGACGCCTGCGTCATGCTCTCCTCGGTGCTCAGCGGGGCGATCTCCGACAAGGCCCCGATGAGCGTGGTCTTGCCGACCGCGAAGTGCCCCACGACCAGGATCTTGACCGCGGTCGTCACCGCGCCCGGGACGTAGATGTCCTCAGGCGAACCGGCGTTGAAGTCCATGCAGTACCTTCTCTAGAAGTCTCGGATCCGGGGCCTGGGCCGGGGGCGGGGCCGACCGGCACAGCAACCGTCCCTCATGGATCAGGTCCGTCAGCAGCAGCCTCACGACCCCCACCGGCAGCTCCAGCCGGGCCGCGACCTCGGCCACCGAGAGGTAGCCGCCGGAGCACAGCTCCCAGATCGCCCGGGTCTCCGGGCTCGGCAGGGCCGGGAGGTCCTGCTCGGGCGCGACGGTGACCAAGGTGATCAGAGACAGGGCCTCCGCACTCGGTAACTCGCGCCCACCGGTGATCACGTAGGAGCGGATGAAGCCGCCGGTGACCCGCTGTTCCTCGCCGCCGGCCGTCATGAGCCGCTGAGCGTGCTCTGGCGCGGCGCCGCCGACATCGCCCGTCCGAGCGCGCCGACCTGCTGCTGCATCCGGAAGGACATCGCCTCCATGTCGACGTCGGGGGCGGTGGAGGCGGCCAGGTACGCGCCGCTGCCGGCCGCGATCAGGAAGATCCAGCCGTGGTCGTACTCCAGCAAGGTCTGGCGCCAGACCCCGGCGCCTGCGCCGTCTGCGCCGACGAACGGAGCGACCGCGCGGCTCAGCGACTGCATCGAGCTCATCGCGGCGGCGTTGGTCTCCGCCTCGTCACGGCCTATCTCGCTGGACCGTTCGAGCAGGAGGCCGTCGGCGGAGACGAGGATGGCGTGCCGGGCGCCGGGTACCTGGAGTACGTCGTTGAGCACCCAGGAAAGATCGCGGCTCACTGGATCTCGGTTCCTTCCGTGTTCGTGGTGTTGCGCCCGGACAGCGTGCCGCGCTGGAACGCGCCGAGGCGGGACGGCGTGTTCTGGACGGGGCTCCGCACCGGTGCCTCGGCCCGGCCGGGGTCCTGCGGGGAGGGGAGGACGGACACCGGGCGGTTGCGGCGGCGGCGGGGCAGCTGCCCGTCCGCGGTCATCTCCGGTTCCGTCACCGCCGCCGCCGGCACCGGGGCCAGCGGCGCCGCCGGTTCGGGCAGCGACACGAGCCGCTGACCGGGGGCCTGCGCCCACGCCTGCGCGGGCTGCTCCGCCGGCGGGGCCTGGTAGTCGCCGCCCGCGCCCTGGTGGTCACCGTGCGCGGCCTGGTGCTCGCCGTGCACGGCGGCGGCCGGGGCCGGGGCCGCGACCTCGCTGCTGAGCAGCTCGGCCGGCAGCAGCACCACGGCCCGCACGCCCCCGTACGGGGAGACCGAGTCGACGGAGACCCGGAAGCCGTAGCGGGCGGCCAGCATGCCGGAGACGGCGAAGCCGAACTTCGGGGGGTTGCCCAGGCTGGTGAGGCCGATCGGCGCGCCCGGGTTCAGGAGCACCGCCGCGCGGTCCTTCTCCTCCTGGCCCATGCCGAGGCCGGCGTCGTCGACGATCAGGCAGACGCCGGTGGGGACGGCCTGGACGCTGACCTCCACCGGGGTGTCCGGGGCGGAGTAGTTGGTCGCGTTGGCGAGCAGCTCGGACAGCACGACGGCGACGGGCTCGACGACCTTGCTGACGAGCGCGACGCTGACCTGGGAGTGGATCCGCACCCGGTCGAAGTGCCGGATCCGGCCCTGGGCGCTGCGGACCACGTCGTAGACCGAGGCGACGCTCTCACGGCGGCCCAGCCAGCCGCCGCAGAGCACCGCGATGCCCTGGGCGCGTCGGCCGAACTGGCTGTTCGTGTGGTCGATCGTCATCAGGTCGGCCAGGATCTGCGGGCTGTCGCCGTACTTCCGCTGCACCTTGTCGATGACGACCTGCTGCTCGTCGGCCAGGCCCTGCAGCGTCCGCATCGCCGCCTTGAGGACGGCCTTGGTGTCCTCCTCGGCGTCGCGGCGGACGTCCGTCAGCTCGGATGCGTGCTGGTTCCGCAGCTGGTCGTGCAGCACGGCGAACTCGTCGCGCTGCCGCTGCGCCAGGGCGCCGGCCTCCTCCAGGGAAACGTTTCGCCTCCGCAGGGCGAGGTTCGTCCTGCGGGCCTGGAGGGCCGCTCCGACGGCTGCGAGCATCACCACGATGAAGACCCAGAAAAAGGGTTCCTGCACAAATGACGTCATGAAACTCTCTTCAGGTGGCACCGTGTGGAGCCGGTCCGGGCCCCGAGGCGCGAATGGGACTGGCGGCCTGAACCCCCTCCGAAAGACACCTGATGTCACATCACATCGCGGTGCTTTCCGGCACGGGACCTGCGGCGACGCCTATCGCGGGGTCAGCCTACTGCAACTCCTGGTAGGTCAGAACAGCTGCCAAAAAGGGCAGTTGGGGCGAAATTTCGCGACCGGACGGGAACTCCGGTGGGAATGGGCGGACTTCGTAGCGCGACGTTAATCGCGGGGACACTTCCCGACCCCACCCCGGCTCGCGCGCAGCGTGATGGCTCCGTCACCGTCCGGAATCCGCCGCCCTGCTGTGCCGCCTGCCGTCAGCGCATGGAACCCGTGCGCAGGAGGGTGCGGATGACGCGCATCGCGACCGAGAGGCTGGACAGCTCGTAGTTGTCCGAACCCCTTATGTCGTCGAGGGTGCTCTTGGCGCGGTTCAGCAGGGTGGAGTTGAGGTCCGCCCAGGCGGTGTAGCGCTCCTCGGGGGTGGCGCCCTCGGGGCCGCAGGCCAGGATGTCGGCGGTCAGCGCCGCGTGCGCCGCGAAGAGGTCCTCGCGGATCGCGGCCCGGGCCATGGACGACCAGCGGTCGGTGCGGGGCAGGTCGATGATGCGGTCGAGCAGGTGCGAGATCTGCAGGCGGTCGCCCAGGTCGTAGTAGAGCTCGGCGACCTCGGCGACGTCCTTGCCGGAGCGGTCCGCGACCTCGGTGATGTCCAGGGTCGGGAAGACCGAGGACAGCCCGGCGATCCGGGTGACCAGCTCGTCCGGCACGCCGGCCGCGGCGAGCTCGCCCTGGATGCCCTCGAACCAGGTCAGGTCCTCGCCGCGCAGCGGCTTGGGCAGCGAGCCCCAGACCTGGCTGACCCGGTCGTGGAAGAACTCGATGGTGCCGGCGATGTCGAGCGGCTGGCGGCGGTTGTTGAGCATCCACCGGGTGGCGCGCTCGACCAGGCGCCGCGAGTGCAGCCGCATCTTGGTCTGGATCCGGGCCGGGACCTTGTTGTCCAGGCCCTCGATCTCGGCCCAGATCTCCTCCAGGCCGAAGACGGCCCGCGCGGCGGTGTGCGTCCGGGCGATCTCCTCGTAGGTCGCGCCGGTCTCCTCCTTCAGGCGGAAGGCGAAGGTGCAACCACCGCGGTTGATCGTGTCGTTGACGATCAGCGTGGTGATGATCTCGCGGCGCAGCGCGTGGTTGTCGATCGCGTCGGCGAACTTCGCCCGCAGCGCGCTCGGGAAGTAGTCGTGCAGCGCGGTGCGGAAGTACGGGTCGTCCGGCAGGTCGGTGGCCAGCAGCTCGTCGGCCAGGATGATCTTGGTGTACGCGAGCAGGACGGACATCTCCGGCTGCGACAGGCCGCGGCCGCCCTGCTGGCGCTCGCGGATCTGGCGCTCGGCGGGCAGGAACTCCAGGCCCCGGTCGAGCCGGCCGGCCCGCTCGAAGCGGTTGATCATCCGGGAGTGGACGTTGACCATGCTGTGCGCCTGGGCGACGGCGTTGGCCAGCACCACGTTCTGCGCGTAGTTGTTGCGCAGCACCAGGTGGCCGACCTCGTCGGTCATCTCGGCGAGCAGGACGTTGCGCTGCTTGACCGTCATGTCGCCGTCGGTGACGACCTGGTTGAGCAGGATCTTGATGTTGACCTCGTGGTCCGAGGTGTCCACGCCGGCCGAGTTGTCGATGGCGTCGGTGTTGATCCAGCCGCCGGCGCTCTCGGGGCCGCCGACCGCGGCGTACTCGATGCGGCCGAGCTGGGTGCAGCCGAGGTTGCCGCCCTCGCCGATGACGCGGGCCCGGACCTGGTCGCCGTTGACGCGGATGGCGTCGTTGGCCTTGTCGCCGACCTCGGCGTTGGTCTCGGTGGAGGCCTTGACGTAGGTGCCGATGCCCCCGTTCCAGAACAGGTCGACCGGTGCCTGGAGGATCGCCTTCATCAGCTCGGCCGGGGTGAGCCGGGTGTCCTGGACGCCGAGGGCGGCCCGGACCTGCGTGCTGAGCTGGATCGACTTGGCGGTGCGCGGGAAGACGCCGCCGCCGGACGAGATCAGCGACTTGTCGTAGTCGTCCCAGGAGCTGCGGGGCAGTTCGAAGAGCCGGCGCCGCTCGGCGTAGGAGGCGGCGGCGTCCGGGTTCGGGTCGAGGAAGATGTGGCGGTGGTCGAAGGCGGCGACCAGGCGGATGTGCTCGCTGAGCAGCATGCCGTTGCCGAAGACGTCGCCGGACATGTCGCCGATGCCGATGACCTTGAAGTCCTCGGTCTGGGTGTCGACGCCGAGTTCGCGGAAGTTGCGCTTGACCGACTCCCAGGCGCCGCGGGCCGTGATGCCCATGCCCTTGTGGTCGTAGCCGGCCGAGCCGCCGGAGGCGAACGCGTCGCCCAGCCAGAAGCCGTAGGACTCGGCGACGCCGTTGGCGATGTCGGAGAAGGTCGCGGTGCCCTTGTCGGCGGCGACGACGAGGTAGGTGTCGTCCTCGTCGTGGCGGACGACGTCGGCCGGGTGGACGACCTCGCCGGCGACCAGGTTGTCGGTGATGTCGAGCAGCGCGGAGATGAACGTCTTGTACGAGGAGATGCCCTCGGCCAGCCAGGCGTCCCGGTCGACCGACGGGTCCGGCAGCTGCTTGGCGACGAAGCCGCCCTTGGCGCCGACCGGCACGATGACGGTGTTCTTGACCATCTGCGCCTTGACCAGGCCGAGGATCTCGGTGCGGAAGTCCTCGCGCCGGTCGGACCAGCGCAGACCGCCGCGGGCGACCTTGCCGAAGCGCAGGTGCACGCCCTCGACCTGCGGCGAGTACACCCAGATCTCGAACGCGGGGCGCGGGGCCGGCAGGTCCGGGATGGCCTTCGGGTCGAACTTCATCGACACGTAGGAGTGCCAGTCACCGGAGCCGTCGTGCTGGAAGAAGTTGGTCCGCAGGGTGGCCGTGATGAGGTGCAGGAAGGAGCGCAGGATGCGGTCCTCGTCCAGCGAGACGACCTCGTCGAGCGCGCCGGACAGCTCCTCCAGGATGCCCTCGGTCAGCTCGGCGGCGCCCTGCTGGTGGCTGGGGCTCAGCCGGGCCTCGAACAGGTTGACCAGCAGCCGGGTGGTGTGGGTGTTGTTGCGGAGCGCGTCCTCCATGTAGTCCTGGGAGAACGTGGAGCCCGCCTGGCGCAGGTACTTGGCGTACGCGCGCAGCACCGTCGCCTGGCGCCAGGTCAGCCCGGCGGTGAGGACCAGCTCGTTGAAGCCGTCGTTCTCGGCCTTGCCGGTCCAGGTGGCGGCGAAGGTCTCCTGGAAGCGCTCGCGGGCCTCGTCGGTGAGCTCGGTGGCCTCGCGCAGCTTCAGGCCGAAGTCGTACACCCACGCGGTGGTGTCGTCGGAGCGGCGCAGCGCGTACGGGTGCTCGTCCAGCACCTCGACGCCCAGGCGCTGGAGCACCGGCAGGACCTCGGTCAGCGAGATCGGGCCGCCGACCCGGTAGACCTTGAAGCGGCGCTCGTCGGCGCCGGCACCGACCGGCTGGTACAGGTTGAGGCGGAAGTCGCCCTCGCCGTGCAGCGACTCGATCTGCTTGATGTCGGCGACGGCGGTGCGCGGCGGGAAGTCGGCGCGGTAGCCGTCGGGGAAGGCGTTGGCGTACTTGTGGCCGAGCTCGGCGGCCTTCTCCTCGCCCAGTTCGGTGTGCAGCTGGTCGTGGAAGCCGTCCATCCAGAACCGGGCGGCCTCGGCGAGGCGGTTCTCGATCCGCTCGATGTCGGAGTCGGTGAGCTGCGGCAGTTCGGTGCCGGGGGCGACGCGGACCACGAAGTGCAGACGGGTCAGCACCGACTCGGTGGCGTACACCGTGTAGTCGATGGTGGCGCCGTTCAGCTCTTCCTTGAGGATGTCGGTGAGCAGCAGCCGGATCCGGGTGGTGTAGCGGTCGCGCGGCAGGTAGATGAACGCGGAGAAGTAGCGCCCGTACTCGTCCTGGCGCAGGAAGAGCCGCAGCTTACGGCGCTCCTGGAGGTACAGCACGCTGGTGGCGATGGAGATCAGTTCGGACGCCGCGGTCTGGAACATCTCGTCCCGCGGGAAGGTCTCCATGATCTGCAGCAGGTCGCGGCCGTCGTGGCTCTCGCTGGAGAAGCCGGAGCCTTCGAGCACCTCCTGCACCTTGCGGCGCACGACCGGGATGCGGGTGACCGACTCGGTGTAGGCGGCGGAGGAGAACAGGCCGAGGAAGCGGCGCTCGCCGATCGGCTCGCCGGCGGCGTTGAACTTCTTCACGCCGACGTAGTCCAGGTAGGACGGGCGGTGCACGGTGGAGCGGCTGTTGGCCTTGGTGAGGACGAGCAGCTTCTTCTCGTGGGCCTTGGCGCGGACCGGCGCGGAGAGGCGGCCGAAGGCCTCGCTGGCCGGGTGGTGGTGGTCGTCGTGGCCGCGCGGGTCGGAACGCAGGATGCCGAGGCCGGTCCCGGCGACGGCCTTCAGGACCTCCTCGCCCTCGTGCCCGACCAGGTCGTACTCGCGGTAGCCGAGGAAGGTGAAGTGGTCGTCGGCGAGCCAGCGCATCAGCTCCCAGGCCTCGCCGACCTCCTGCTCGGGCAGGCCGGTCGGGGGCTCCTCGGCGAGCTCGTCGGCCAGGCGCAGCGCGCTCTCGCGCATCTTGCTCCAGTCCTCGACGACCTCGCGGACGTCGCCGAGCACCCGGCGCAGGTCGGCCTCGATCGCGCGCAGGTCGTCGCGGTCGGTCTCGCGGTCGATCTCGATGTGCATCCACGACTCGACGCTCGCGTCGGCGGGCCACTCGGCGCCGGCGGCCTGGCTGCGGGAGCAGGCGTCGACGTCCAGGATCTCCAGCAGCTTGCCGGTGATGTCACGGCGGACGACCAGCTGGGGGTGGATCACGACGTGGATGGCGCGGTCCTGGCGGGACAGCTCGTTGGTGACGGAGTCGACCAGGAAGGGCATGTCGTCGGTGACGACCTCGACCACGGTGTGGCCGCAGGACCAGGCGTTCTCCTCGACCGAGGGGGTGTGCACCCGCACCTCGGCGGTGCCCTGCGGGCGCTTGAGGCCCAGCCGGTAGTGGGAGGCCGCCGCGCCGTAGACGTCGACCGGGTCGCGGTCGACCAGGTCCTCGGGCGCGGTGTGGAGGTAGTAGTGGTGCAGGTACGCGGTCAGAGCGCCGTTGCTCAGACCTTCCCCCGGCGCCGCTCCCCCCACCTGGCTGTTCTCAGCGGCTGCGGCTGCTTTCTTGAGCAGGTCGGCCTTGGCTGCGTCCAGCTTGGTCTGCATGACTTCTTGGCTCCTGTCGCGCGCCGTTGCGTGACTCGGTGGTGTGTGGGTGTACACCGACGGGTCACTCGCAATCCTGCCGCACCTTCCGACTGAAAAGGCTTCATGGCGCGCATGAAATTCCTTCGCAATGGGTAGGACGATTCGTCCTGCGGAGCCACCCGACGACGCCAGCCAGCCTAACCGGATCAATCGAAGGTGGACAGGGACAGGGAGGCGCAAACTCGCAGGATGATCGGTCCGTCCTGGACACCATGTCCAAACCGGAGCCTCCCGTTCACTCTCAGCCCATGTGCGGGTACCGCAGGTCCGTGGGGGGAACGAAGGTCTCCTTGATCGCGCGGGCCGAGGTCCAGCGCAGGAGGTTCTGGGCGGCGCCCGCCTTGTCGTTGGTCCCGGAGGCCCGGCCGCCGCCGAAGGGCTGCTGGCCGACGACCGCGCCGGTCGGCTTGTCGTTGATGTAGAAGTTCCCGGCGGTGAACCTCAGCGCCTCCACCGCCTGGGCGATGGCGTAACGATCCTGCGCGATCACCGAGCCGGTCAGAGCGTACGGGGCGCCGGAGTCGACCCGGCGCAGCACGTCCTCCCAGCGGGCGTCCTCGTAGACGTGGACGGCCAGGATCGGGCCGAAGTACTCCGTCCGGAAGATCTCGTTGCGGTAGTCGGAGGAGACCAGCACGGTCGGCCGGACGAACCAGCCGATCGCGTCGTCGTACTGGCCGCCCGCCGCCAGCTCGATCGTCGAATCGGCCTTGGCCCGCTCGATGGCGTCCCGGTTCTTCTCGAAGGCGCGCCGGTCGATGAGGGCGCCCATGAAGTTGGAGAGGTCGGTGACGTCGCCCACCGTGAGCGCGTCCACCTCGGCCAGCAGCTCGTCCTTGATCTTCTGCCAGAGGCTGCGCGGCAGGTAGGCCCGGGAGAGCGCCGAGCACTTCTGGCCCTGGTACTCGAACGCGCCGCGGACCAGCGCCGCCTTCAGGATCGCCGGGTCGGCCGAGCGGTGCGCCAGCAGGAAGTCCTTGCCGCCGGTCTCGCCGACGATCCGCGGGTACGCCCGGTAGCCGCCGATGTTGGCGCCGATGGTCTGCCAGAGCGACTGGAAGGTGGCGGTGGAGCCGGTGAAGTGCAGCCCGGCGAGCGCCGGATCGGCGAGGGCCACCGCGGACAGCTGGACGCCGTCGCCGGTGACCAGGTTGATCACCCCGGGCGGCAGACCGGCCGCCTCCAGCAGCCGCATCAGGTAGTACGCGGCCAGGGTCTGGGTCGGCGCGGGCTTCCAGACCACGGTGTTGCCCATCAGCGCGGGCGCGGTCGGCAGGTTGCCGGCGATCGCGGTGAAGTTGAACGGGGTGATCGCGTAGACGAAACCCTCCAGCGGGCGGTGGTCCACCCGGTTCCAGACGCCCGGCGCGGAGATCGGCTGCTCGGCCAGGATCCGCCGGGCGAACTGGACGTTGAACCGCCAGAAGTCGATCAGTTCGCAGGCGGAGTCGATCTCGGCCTGCTGCGCGGTCTTGGACTGGCCGAGCATGGTGGCCGCGTTGAGGGTCTCCCGCCAGGGCCCGGCCAGCAGGTCGGCGGCCCGCAGGAAGACCGCCGCCCGGTCGTCGAAGGACAGCGACCGCCACTGCCGGCCCGCCGCGAGCGCCGAGTCCACCGCCGCGCGGGCGTCCTCCCGGGTGGCGTTGCCGAGCACCCCCAGCTTGGCGGCGTGGTGGTGCGGCTGGACCACGTCGATCCGCTCACCGCCGCCGAACCGCTGCTCGCCGCCGATGGTCATCGGCAACGGGATCTGCTCGGCCGCCAGCTCGTCCAGCCGCCGGACCAGCCGGCCCCGCTCCGGGCTGCCGGGCGCGTACCCCAGCACCGGCTCGTTGACCGGGAGGGGCACCTCGGTGACTGCGTCGATCGGCATGGCGGCTCCGTCCTGCTGACTGCTCCGGTGGGAGGGCCCGATCCCACCGGACAGGCCCTGGTCCAGCCTGACCAGCGGCCACGCGATCCGCCCGCTCAGACACGCGGACGGCGGACGTGGCGCCCGCCACGCCCGCCCCGGCCGGTCAGCCCCGCCCCAGCCGCCCGGCCAGCTCGACCGCCTCCGCCAGGCTGTCCACCACCGGCACCCCGAGCGGCTCCAGCTTCTCCCGGGTGTGCGAGCCGCCGGTGTAGAGCACCGCGCGCGCACCCGCGCCCAGGGCCGCCCGGGCGTCGTCCGCCGCGTCGCCGATCAGCACCGTACGGGCCGGATCCACCCGCTCGCCGAGCGCGGCCAGGTGCCGGGCCAACTGCTCCGCCTTCTGGCCGCCGGACGGGCCGCTGCGGCCGTCCACCCGCAGGAACCGGCCGGTCAGGCCGAAGGCGTCGACCAGCGGCAGCAGCTTCTCGTGCTCGTACATCGACAGCAGCGACTGGCTGTGCCCGGCCTCCCGCCAGCCGTCCATCAGCTCGTGCACGCCGTCCGTCAGCCCGCAGGCCGGGCTCAGCTCCCGGTAGCGGTCGTGGAAGGCCTCGTCCAGCCGGAGCCACTCCTCCTGGGACGGCATCCGGCCGAGCAGCCGCTCGTAGAACCGGGGGATCGGGATCTCGTACTGCTCGCGGTACTCCCGCATGGTCATCGGCCCGACGCCGATGGTCGCGAACGCGGCGTTGCTCGCGCCGAGCACCGCCTCCATGTCGTGGAAGAGCGTGCCGTTCCAGTCCCAAACGATGTGTGTAGCCACGCGCGAAACGGTAGCCCCGACCACCGACACGCCGGTAGGACGGGGCTCACGCACCCCTCTGCTCCGCTCGGGTGCACCCGGCCGTTCAGGCCAGCAGCGCGGAGATCTCCTGGGTGGCGAACCAGAGCAGGTCGTGGTCCTCGGCCCCGTCCACGGTGAACTGGGCGTCCTGGTCGCCCGCGTCGGCCGCGGCCACCGCCGCCACCGCGGCCGCGACGTCCTCGACCACCTCGCCGTCGGCGACGTCCGCGTGCACCGCCGCCGCCTTCGCCAGCGGCAGCGGGCCGGCCAGCACGACCCGGCCGAGCGAGGCCTGGTCCTGGTACTCGTCGCCGGGGAACGGCCGGACGGCCGAGTCGGCCACGTCCAGGGCCACCACGACCCGGCGGCGCGGGGCGTCCGGGTCGGCGGCCAGCAGCCGCAGGGAGGACTGCGCGGCCCGGTTCAGCGCCGCGTACTCCAGCTCCTCCAGGTCGTCACTGACGTACCACTCGCGCAGCGCGGGCGTCACGGCGTAGGCCGCGGACTGGTCCAGGGCACCACCCGGGTGCGCCGCCGCCAGGCCGTTCAGGGTGGTGGGCACGTACACGCGCATCGGTGGCACTCTCCGGTTCGTCCAGCGGCACAGCTTCCAGCGCCCCAAGAATAAGCGCCGCCGGGCCGGGCGTGATCACCTCGGCCCGACTCAGCGGGCGGCCCGCAGGGCCTCGCCGCACGTGTGCAGGGCGCTCTCCAGCACCGCGTCGCGGCGGGCCGGGTCCATCATGTTCGGGCCCATCACGGCCAGGTCGGCCGGGGTCGGCGCGAGCAGCCGCACCCGTACGCCCTCGGCCCGCAGCAGCACGGCCTCGCGCAGCAGCTGCCGGGTGACGGCGCGGCGGTAGCGGCTGACCAGCTGGGCCAGCACGCCGCGCGGGCGGTCCCGGACGCGCCACTCGCGCAGCGCGGCGAGGGAGCCCGCGAGCCCGCTGGTGCCGGCGACCCCGCCGGCGTCGGCGTCGGCACGGTCGGCGCGGGGGCGCAGCCGCAGGGCCATCGGGGCGAGCACGTACACCTCGTCCAGGCCGCGGCCGAGCAGCAGGTCGGCGTTGGTGGCGGACCAGCAGCCGCCGTCCACGTACGCCGAGCCGTTCAGCCGCACCGGCGCGAACCAGCCGGGGATCGAGCAGGAGGCCATCACCGCGTCGGCGACCGCGACCGCCGGGGCGTCCGGGTCCCCGAAGACCACCCGGCGGCCGCTGCGGTAGTCCACGGCCGCCACCCGCAGCACCGCCGCTCCGGCCCCGGCCCCGGCCCCGGCGTCGGCCTCGCCGTCGGCGCCCGGCGGCGGCCAGCCGCCCGGGCCGAGCAGGCCGCGCACCAGCTCGCCGACCGGGGCCAGCGAACCGCGGCCGGGCGGCGCCATCGCCGACACCATGGTCAGCAGCGGGTACTCGCGCGGGTGCCGGACGGCGTCCCGCAGCAGGCCGGGCGAGCCGATGCCGGCCCCGGGGCGGGGCGGCAGCGCGCCGCCGGCGGCCGTGTCGTAGTCGAAGTCCACCCCGGCCAGCGGGCCGTCGGTGATCGGCAGGCCGCGCTGGTGGTCGCGCAGTTGCTCGGTGCGGACCCCGCCGGCCAGCATCGCGCCGAGGATCGAGCCCGCCGAGGTGCCGAGCAGCACGTCCGCGTGGCCCGGCCGCCAGCCGGTGGCCTCCTCGACGGCGCAGAGCGCGCCGACCGTCCAGGCCGCGCCGAGCATCCCGCCGCCGCCCAGCACCAGGCCGCGCCGGGGTGCGTCCCCGGTCGGCGGGGCGGTGCCCGCGGCTGCCGGAGCCGGAACCGCCGCTACCCGTGTCGTCATCGCGACCGCCCGTCGTCGTGGGTGCGGTCGTGGCCGCCCGGCCCCGTCCCGCTCCGCGCGGTTCCCGATCAGGCTCCGATGGTGCGCGCCGACGGCCCGGCGCCGCAACGGGGGCGGCGGTTCGGGCCACCCGGTCCGGCGCATCGAACCGTCCTCTTTCGGACCGTACGGCCCGCCCACGCACGTCAATCGGGCACCGCACGACCGCGCGCCGGGCCCGGCACCGCACTGATCGATTCACTCGGATAGGTGAACTTGCCGGCCACTCCGGGAGCAGCGGCAAAAGCCCTTGCCGCCCGACGCGGCGCACCGCTAGCAAGGACCCGTCCGCACCCGTACCACCTTGCCCAGGAGCCCGCCGTGACCGCACCGCTCACCGCCCGCCCGCACCGCCGGCCGCGCACGACCGCCGCCCACGACCCGGCCGGGCGCCGCCCGCGCCACCCCCGCGCCGCCTGCACCGGCCCGGGCGGCCACGACCCCCGGGCGCTGGCCTCCCGCTTCGCCCACCAGCTGGTCGAGGTGCTCACCGGCGCCCGGCCCTCCGGCCAGCTGATGCGGCACACCAGCCTGGACGGCTACGGGCAGCTCGCCTCCCTGGTCCGGGCCGGCGCGCTGCGCCGCGGCGGCGCCGCCGACCGGCCCCGGCTGGGCCCGGTGCACGACCGCTCGCCCTCGCCCGACGCGGTCGAGGCCTGCGTCCGGGTCGACCTCGGCCGGCGGCACCACATGGTGGCCTTCCGGCTGGAGCAGCGCGGCCAGGCCGGGCAGTGGCAGTGCACCGCCGTGGAGGCCCGATGACCACGGCAGTCGCAGCGACCACGGCAGTCTCAGCGGCCAGGGCGGCCACAACGGCCCCCACGACCGCGCGGCGGCCCGGGACGGCACAGGGCGCCGCCCCCGTCCGGGAGCGGCGCCCTGTGCGGCGTCCTGCGGCCTGCTCAGCCCTTGCGGCGGCGGCCCTTGGCCGACTTCGCGGCCTTGCGGCGCTCGGCGCGGGTCAGCCCGTCGCCCTCGTCCTCCGGCCCGAGGTCCTCGAAGTCGCCCTCGATGACACCGCCGCCGACCTCGTCCGAGGGGGCCGTGTAGTGCAGCCGCTGCGGCTTCGGGGCCTCCAGGCCCTTGGCCTTGATCTCCGGGCGGGCGGCGTCCTTCTCCAGCTTGTCGAGCAGCACCTCGGCGTCCGCGATCGGGACCTCCTCGACCTGCTGCTCGACCTGGACCTCCAGGTTGAACAGGTAGCCGACGGACTCCTCCTTGATGCCCTCCATCATCGCGGTGAACATGTCGAAGCCCTCGCGCTGGTACTCGATCAGCGGGTCGCGCTGCGCCATGGCCCGCAGGCCGATGCCCTCCTGGAGGTAGTCCATCTCGTAGAGGTGCTCGCGCCAGCGGCGGTCCAGCACCGACAGCACGACCCGGCGCTCCAGCTCACGCATGATCTCGGCGCCGAGCTGGTCCTCGCGGGCGCCGTACTGCGCCTGGATGTCCTCCTGGACGACCTTGACCAGGAACTCGGAGGTCATCCCGGCGGAACCGCCGGCCTCCTCCTCCAGCTCCTCCAGGTCCAGGGTGACCGGGTAGAGCTGCTTGAGCGCGGTCCAGAGCTTCTCCAGGTCCCAGTCGTCCTCGAAGCCCTCGCCGGTGGCCGCCTTGACGTAGGCCTCGACGGTGTCGTCCATGAAGTGGCCGACCTGCTCCTGCAGGTCCTCGCCCTCCAGCACGCGGCGGCGCTCGCCGTAGATGACCTCGCGCTGGCGGTTCAGCACCTCGTCGTACTTGAGGACGTTCTTGCGGATCTCGAAGTTCTGCTGCTCGACCTGGGTCTGCGCGGAGGCGATCGCCCGGGTGACCATCTTGGACTCGATCGGCACGTCCTCGGGCACGTTGGCCATCGACAGCACGCGCTCGACCATGCCGGCCTTGAACAGGCGCATCAGGTCGTCGCCCAGCGACAGGTAGAAGCGGGACTCGCCCGGGTCGCCCTGACGGCCGGAGCGGCCGCGCAGCTGGTTGTCGATCCGGCGGGACTCGTGCCGCTCGGTGCCCAGCACGTAGAGGCCGCCGGCCTCCTTGACCTCGTCCTGCTCCGCCTTGACCGAGGCCTTGGCCTTCTCCAGGGCGGCGGGGAACGCGGCCTCGTACTCCTCCGGGGTCTCGGTCGGGGTGAGCCCGCGCTGCGCCAGCTCGGCCGCCGCGAGGTGGTCGGAGTTGCCGCCGAGCATGATGTCGGTACCGCGGCCGGCCATGTTGGTGGCGACGGTCACTGCGCCCTTGCGGCCCGCCTGCGCGACGATCTGCGCCTCGCGCTCGTGGTGCTTGGCGTTCAGCACCTCGTGCGGGATGCCGCGCTTGCGCAGCTCCTGCGACAGGTACTCGGACTTCTCCACCGACACGGTGCCGACCAGCACCGGCTGGCCCTTCTCGTGCTTCTCGGCGATGTCCTCGACCACGGCGGCGAACTTGGCCGGCTCCGACTTGTAGATCAGGTCGGGCTGGTCGATGCGCAGCGGGTTCTTGTTCGTCGGGATCGGCACCACGCCGAGCTTGTAGATCTGGTGGAACTCGGCGGCCTCGGTGGTGCCGGTACCGGTCATGCCGGCGAGCTTGTCGTACAGGCGGAAGAAGTTCTGCAGGGTGATGGTGGCCAGCGTCTGGTTCTCGTTCTGGACCTCCACCCCCTCCTTCGCCTCGATCGCCTGGTGCATGCCCTCGTTGTAGCGGCGGCCGGCCAGGATGCGGCCGGTGTGCTCGTCGACGATCATGACCTCGCCGTTCATGACGACGTAGTCCTTGTCCGCCCGGTACAGCTCCTTCGCCTTGATGGCGTTGTTCAGGAAGCCGACCAGCGGGGTGTTCACCGACTCGTAGAGGTTGTCGATGCCGAGGTAGTCCTCGACCCGGGCGACGCCCTCCTCCAGGATGCCGACGGTGCGCTTCTTCTCGTCGACCTCGTAGTCGCGGTCGATCTTCAGGCGCAGCACCAGCTTGGCGAAGTCGGCGTACCACTTGGTCGCCTGGTCGGCCGGGCCGGAGATGATCAGCGGGGTGCGGGCCTCGTCGATGAGGATCGAGTCGACCTCGTCGACGACCGCGAAATTGTGGCCGCGCTGGACGAGTTCGTCCTTCGACCAGGCCATGTTGTCGCGCAGGTAGTCGAAGCCGAACTCGTTGTTCGTGCCGTACGTGATGTCCATCGAGTACTGGTGCTTGCGCTCGGCGGGCGTCATGTTGCCGAGGATCACACCGACTTCGAGGCCGAGGAAGCGGTGCACCCGGCCCATCCACTCCGAGTCGCGCTCGGCGAGGTAGTCGTTGACGGTGATCAGGTGGACGCCCTTGCCGGTGAGCGCGTTCAGGTACGCGGGCAGGGTGCCGACGAGGGTCTTGCCCTCACCGGTGCGCATCTCGGCCACGTACCCGTGGTGCAGGGCCGCACCACCCATGAGCTGAACGTCGTAGTGCCGCTGACCGAGCACCCGCTTGGCGGCCTCGCGCACCGTGGCGAACGCCTCGGGGAGGATGTCGTCCAGGGTCTCGCCGTCCGCGAGCCGCTGCTTGTACTCGTCGGTCAGCGCGCGCAGCTCGGCGTCGGTGAGGTTGACGAAGTCCTCTTCGATGGAGTTGACCTGGGCAGCAATCCGCTGCAGCTTGCGAAGGATCTTGCCTTCGCCGGCGCGCAGGATCTTGTCGAAGACGGACACTTGGGCGGGCTCCTTGCCTGTATTGGCACTGGACGACTGCACGGCGGGTTCACCCCACCGCACGGGCCATCGTATGCGAGGAGTCCAATGCCCCGGGAGGTGCGTCAGCACGGTATTCCCGTGTCACCCGCGCGAGCACTTGATCCGATAGCACCGTCCACCGGGACAAACCGGTCAGCGGATCGAGGGGTTGGCTCGATATTCGGATGCCCGAATTCCTCTTTCCACGGAATAATCCGCCCATGGAAGAGCCCCGCACCGCCACCCTCACCACCGACCGCCTCGTCCTGCGGGCCCCGCAGGAGTCGGACATCGACGCCGTCTTCGCCGCCTGCCAGGACGCCGAGATCCAGCGCTGGACGGTCGTCCCGA
Source organism: Kitasatospora sp. NPDC058492 (assembly GCF_042720685.1). NCBI lineage: Bacteria > Bacillati > Actinomycetota > Actinomycetes > Kitasatosporales > Streptomycetaceae > Kitasatospora > Kitasatospora sp. NPDC058492. Next base: position 16,811 of record NZ_JBHXMU010000061.1, on the reverse strand, counting down.
GCCCGTACCGGCGCGAGGACGCCGAATACTTCGTCCGCGACCTCGCCGCGCACGGCTGGCGCACCGGCGAGAACCGGATCTGGTGCGTGTTCGAGCACGGCTCCGACGTCCTGGTCGGCACCCAGGGCCTCGTGCTGCGCCACGGCGACCCGGGCTCCGCCGAGGTCGGCTGGTGGGCAACGAAGGAGTTCCGCGGCCGCGGCTACACGGTCGAGGCCGCCCGCGCGGTCGCCCGCCACGGCCTGGTCGAGCTCGGCCTGCGCCGCCTGGAGTGGCAGGCCTACGTGGGCAACGAGGGCTCCCGCGCGGTGGCCGAGAAGGTCGGCTACCGCTTCGAGGGCACCCTGCGCTCGTACGCCGAGCAGCGCGGCGCCTTCCACGACGCCTGGGTCGCCTCGCTGCTCGCCTCGGACCTCCCGGACCTCCCGGACCTCCGCCCCTGACGTCCGCGTCGGCGCACCCCGACCGGCTGTCGGTGCCCCGGACTACCCTCGCCGACATGACCGCCCTGCCTGCCGCCGGCTCCCCCGCCGGCCCGCCGCCCGTCACCGTCCTGAGCGCCGACGAAGCCCGCCGGATCGCCCTTCGCGCCCAGGGCCTGCTCGGCGCGCCGGACCGCCGGGCCGGGGTGCGCGGGGTGCTGCGACACCTGGGCGCCGTCCAGCTGGACACCATCTCGGTGCTGGCCCGCTCCCACGAACTGGTGCCGTACGCCCGGCTCGGCGCGGTCGGCCGCCCGGCCGTCGAGGCGGCGTACTGGGGCGCGGGCACGAGCTTCGAGTACTGGTCGCACGCGGCCTGCATCCTGCCGGTCGAGGAGTGGCCGCTGTTCGCGTTCCGGCGCCGCCGCTACCGCGAGCGCGGCCACCTCTGGGGCCACCAGGTGACGCCCGAGACGTACCGGCACGTGCTCGACAAGCTGCGCGCCGAGGGCCCGTTGACCTCCACGGAGCTGGGCGGCGCCAAGAAGACCGCCGAGTGGTGGGACTGGTCGGACACCAAGATCGCGGTGGAACGGGCGCTGGCCTTCGGCGACGTGGTCTGCACCGAGCGCCGGAGCTGGAAGCGCGTCTACGCGCTGGCCGAACAGGCCATCCCCGAGGCCCTGTTCGGGCAGGACCGCACCGACCGGGATTGCGTGCGCACCCTGGTCGCCCAGGCCGGGGCCGCGCTCGGCGTGGCCACCCGGGCCGACCTGCTGGACTACCACCGGCTGCGCGCCGAGGAGCTGGACCCGGTCCTCGCGGACTGCGGGCTCGTCCCGGTCGAGGTGGCCGGCTGGGGCCCGGACGGCGCCGCGGCGGCGGCCTGGGCCGATCCGGCCGCACTGGCCACCGCCCCGCGCGGGCGCCACCGCACCACGCTGCTCTCGCCGTTCGACTCGCTGATCTGGGACCGCGCACGCACCGAGCGGATCTTCGGCATGACGCACCGGCTGGAGGCCTACACGCCCAAGCACAAGCGGGTGCACGGTTACTTCGCGATGCCGCTGCTGGCCGGCGGCCGGCTGGTGGGCCGGGTCGACCCGGCCCGGGAGGGGCGCACCCTGGTGGCCCGTCAGGTCTCACTGTCCGGCGACCGGGGGCACGGCGCCCGGCACGTCGAGGCGCTGGCGGCGGCCCTGCGCGAGGCGGCCGCCTGGGTGGGCTGCGACGACGTCCGGGTCGAGGCCCTGCCGGACGAGCGGCTGCGCCCGGCCCTCGAGAAACTCCTCGCGAGCTAGGGCTTGGGGCGCAGCCACGGTCACCCTATTTCAAGGATCTTCTCGCGCATCGCGTACACCACGGCCTCCATCCTGGAGTGCAGTTGGAGCTTCTCCAGGATGTTGCGCACGTGGTTCTTCACGGTGTTCTCGCTGATGAACAGCTCCTTGGCGATCTCCCGGTTGTTCATCCCGGTCGCCACCAGCTTGAGCACCTCCAACTCCCGGTCGGTGAGCCGGGGTGCGGGCACCAGGTCCCGGTCGTCGGAGCGGCGCTGGATCATCGACTTGAACTCGGTGAGCAGCTTGGACGCCATCGACGGGCTGATCTGGGACTGCCCGTCGGCGACCGCGCGGATCGCGGTGGCGACCTCGTCGGTGGAGATCTCCTTCAGCAGGTAGCCGGTGGCGCCTGCCTTGATCGCCTCGTAGAGGTCGGCCTCCTCGTCGCTTATCGTCAACATGATGATCTTGGTGCTGGGTGCCACGTCCTTGATCGCGGTGCAGGCCTCGATCCCGCTGCGGCGCGGCATCCGGACGTCCATCAGGATGATGTCCGGCAGCAGGTCGGCAGCCTTCAGCACGGCCTCGGCGCCGTCGCCGGCCTCGCCGACGACCTTGATGTCCGGCTCCTCCGCGAGCACGATCTCCAGCCCCCTGCGGAACAACGCGTGGTCGTCCACCACCAGCACGCGGATCGGCTCACCCCGGTGCGGCGCGTACGCGGGTTCCTCCTCCGGTCCCGGTGACAGTCCGGTGACCGGCCCCGTAGCGGGCCCCAGCCCGAAGTGATCCCCCATCCGCTCCTCCCCCTTCGCGGGTCGTCGTGCGCCAATCATTCCACGCCGCGCGGCCGTTGCGGTCACCCTCCGACGCCGCCGTTCCGCATCGGGTGACCTCCCGGGCCGGCCCTCGACTCCCGCTCCAGCCGCCCTGCCCCGAAACGCCGGTGACCCCGGCGGACTCGGCCGCCGGGGTCACCCCTCCAGGATTGTCTTCGGACGGTCAGTCCTCGTCGTCGCTTTCGCCGATCGCCCCGCCCGCGCCACTACCCGCGCCGACCGACCCGTCGGTCTGCAGGTGGATGACGCCGTAGTGGTAGCCGTGACGGCGGTAGACGACGCTCGGCAGGCCGCTGTCCTTCTCCACGAAGAGGTAGAAGTCGTGGCCGACCAGTTCCATCTCGTACAGCGCCTGGTCCAGCGCCATGGGGGCGGCCGGGTGGGTCTTCTCCCGGACCACCAGCGGGCCTTCGCCCTCCACTTCCAGGGATCCCATCATGGTCTTGCGGACGGCCCCGTTGGTCTCGCCCTCCGGCGCCGCCGTGTCCGGCAGCGCGGCCAGCGCCGCGGTCGCCTCGGCGACACTGATGGGGGTGCGGCCGTTGCCGCCCTTGTGCACTCGGCGCCGGTCCGCGGACTTGCGCAGCTGGGCGTCGAGCTTCGCCGAGGCCAGGTCGAGCGCCGCGTACGGGTCGGCGGCGGCGGCTTCGGCCCGGATCACCGGCCCACGGGTACGGAGAGTGATCTCCACCCGCTCGGACCGGTCGGCCTGCCGCGGGTTGTGCTCCTTGGACACCTCGACGTCGAGGCTGATCACCTTGCCGTCGAACTTCTGGACCTTCTCCAGCTTCTCGGCCACGTGCTCGCGGAACCTCTTGGGCACCTCGGTCTTGCGGCCCTTGACGACGATGTCCACGCAGAACTCCGATCCCTCGTGCTGACGCCGATCCGGGTGCTACCGGACCGGACTGAGACCCAGCTGGACCAGCCCATCCACTGCCGGCCCCCCGCCCCCGCCGCCAGCGGCGGGAAACGACTGGCCCTCACCTCACTTCCTCCCCACCAGGGACGGTTGAAACCCCTTGGAGCTTTATCGAACACCTCACACGGGGTTTTCGCCTCCCCAGGCGCGGAGTCGGGTATGACCCGATACTGCGGGCGGGCGGTCAAGCTGTTGGACCCTGTCTACCCTCCTGCGAGTGAAGCACGGGTAAATACCTGGACAACACCCCCCGTACGGCGCATCCTTTGCTCACTCTCCGTGCCTGCCGTCGCCAGGAGCAGCCGTGCCACCACCCTCCGCCCCCACCCGTCCACCGTCCGCCCAAGGGCCGTTCGGCCACGCACTGGCCGGACTGCTGGACGTCCTGGTCCCGGCCCGCTGCGCCGGCTGCGGCGCCGAGCGCACCCAGCTCTGCCCGGCCTGCCGGCACGCGCTGGCCGCCACCCGGCCCGGCCCCACGCTGCTGCCCTGGGCGCACTCCGCCGCCCCGTACGCCGACCCCGTCCGGCAGTTGCTGCTCGCCCACAAGGAGCGCGGCGCGCTGCGGTTGGCGGGCCCGCTCGGCGAGGCGCTCGGCCGGGCCGTCCGCTCCGCCCTGGGGCCGCGAGCCGGGGCCGCGCCGCTGCTGCTGGTCCCGATGCCCTCGGCCCGTTCCGCCGTCCGCGCCCGCGGCCACGACCCGACGCTGCGGCTGGCCGGGGCCGCCGCCCGCTCGCTGCGCCGGTCCGGCCTGGACGCCCGGGCCGAGCCGCTGCTGCGGCACGCCCGCCCGGTCGCCGACCAGGCCGGGCTGAGCGCGGCCGAGCGCCACCGCAACCTGCACGGCGCGCTCACCGTGCTGCCGCGTGCCCGGCGCGACCTGCTGGGCTGTCAGCCGGTCCTGGTGGACGACCTGGTGACCACCGGCGCCAGCCTCGCCGAGGCGGCCCGGGCACTGGCGGACGCCGGACTGCCCGCCCGGGCGGGCGCCGCGGTCGCCGCCACCGCGCACCGGCCCGGCTGAGGCACCGAGCGGCCCGACGAGGCGCCAGGGGTCAGGGCCTCAGGGAACGGGGCGTCAGGGCCTGGCCGGCGGGCTCCTAGCCCGCGTAGAAGAAGGACCCGGCCTTGTCGGCCAACTGGACCTCGCGCCACTGACTGCCGATCAGGCGGTAGATCGCGCCTCCGGCCGCCGCGAGCACCGCCGGCGCCTGGGCCAGGACGTTGCCCCGGGACTCGGAGGCCGAGACGGTGAGCATGTTCTCGGCCTGCAGCGTGGTGTCGGCGCTCTGCGTGCCGTCGGTGCCGATGTAGTACAGCTGCTTGATCCGGTCGGCCTCCTTGCCGAGCACCAGCAGCTGGTCGGCCTCCGCCCAGGAGACCGAGGCGACGTCGGTGAGCGAGGGGGCCGCCCGGCGCAGGCCGGTGATCCGCGCGGTCGGCGCCTCCGGGGTGCCGCCGTGCACCACCAGGCCGAAGTACAGCGAGCGGCTGGGCACGCCCGCGGTCTTGACCACCAGGGCGGCCCGGGCGCCGTCCGAGGAGATCTTCAGGGCCTGCACGGTCTGCCCGTCCAGCCCCTCGACCGCGACGGGGTACGTCCGGTTGCCGCGGACCATCACCACCCGCGGGCCCTGCGGGTTGCGGTCCACCACCCAGAGGTCGCCGCGGCCGTCCCAGCTGGGCGAGGCGAGGCCGTCCTCCTTGTCGGCGGTCTTCACCGGCGAGGTGAGCACCGGGTCGGGCAGCGCCACCGCGCTGTCCGCCAGCGGCACCGAGTAGAGCTGGTGGCCGTCCCCGCTGATGGCGGCGGCCCGGGAGCCGTCCCGGTTGACGGCCGTGGTGCCGAGCGGCGCCTTGCCGGCGGGCTGCGGCTTGCCGAGGACGCCGCGCACCGGCTCGCCGTTGCGCTGCTCGTCGGTGACCATCAGCAGGCCGTTGTCGGCGCGCTGGTAGTACTGCTGCGCGGGCAGCGGCCCGGCCAGGGCGCCGGGGCCGGTGGCCGGCAGGTCGTTGCGGCTGGCGAAGCAGTTGCCCCGCTGGCCCTTCAGCTCAAGCCGTTCGACCTGTCCCTTGCCCTGGTCGGCGAGGGTGTAGAAGAGCTGGGTCGCCATCCGCCGGCAGGACACCGGTTCGCTGACGTCCGCCCCGCCGAGCTGCACGTGGGCGATCCGGCCGTCGTCGACGCTCACCCGGTCGACGCTGACGCCGCTCGGGAAGGACGTCCGGGCGACCGGCGCGAGCCAGGTCGAGGGCCCGGCGACCAGGGCCTTGGCGGCGGCGGTCAGCGGGTCTATCCGGCGCCGCAGGTAGATCGGGTCGGGGATCAGGACCTGCTGGCCGGCACTTCCGGTGACGGTCGAGGACGGGTCCGGCGTGGTGTAGAAGTACCGGTCGACCTGGCGGTAGCTGTTGTTGAAGTTGGTCTCGTTCATGATCACGCCGGCCGGCAGCCTGTCGATCCGCCACTCGCCGTCCTTCTCCCGGACGAGGGTGAAGTCGGCCGAGACGTCCCGCTGCCCCTCGGCCAGGTACGAGTGCTTCTCGTCGATCCTGGCGATCAGCGAGCCGGTCACCGTCGCGGAGACGCTGGTGTCGGTGTCGGCGATCTCCTGGCCGGCCGGGAGGTTCGGGGTGGCGGCGGAGAGCACCTGGATGCCGGCGTCCGGGTTCCAGTGTGCGGAGGCGTTCTCGGTGAGGTACTGGCGCGCGGTCTCGTACCCCTCGTCGGCGGTCACCGCGTCCAGGAACCCGGTCAGCAGGGCGCGCGGCTTGGCGCCCTTGGCCGGCGCCACCGGGTAGACCTTGGCCTGCAGGTTCTTGTCGGCCGCCCCCTGCGACAGCTCCACCCTGGAGATGCCGCCGGAGTCCGGCATGGCCGCGCAGCCGCTCGCCACCAGGGCGCCGAGCACCACGCCGGCCACCGCCGTGAACCGCGGCTCAGTCCTGCTGCTCGTCCTTCGCACGCTGCGACCCCTCCAGGTCCGTCCCGCCCATCCCACCCGTCACGTCCGGCTCCGCCGTCCGCTGTGCCACCGACGGCCGTCCGGGCGTCGGGTCCACCATCACCTGGGCGCCGGTGGCACCGTACCCGGTCCCCGCCGTCCGGACGTCCGAGGGGTCCGCGCGCGGCCCTTCGGGCAACCGGCGCTTGCCCAGGTCGGGGCCGATGTTCAGCACCCCGCCGAGCCCGCTGCCGAAGCCGTTGACGGGCCCCTCCGGCATCTCCGCCTGCTCCTCGGCCGCGGTCATCGCGGTCGCGCCGGCCGGGCTGATCGCCCGCCGGTACGGCGCGCCGTAGGTGCCCAGGCCCCGGTTGTTGCGGGAGTCCTCCGGCTCCAGCCGGAACGGCGCCCGGCTGATCTCGCCGCCCCGGGTGCGCGGCAGGGTGAGCCGGAAGTGCGAGCCGCCGCCGGGCTCGCCCCAGGCCTGCAGCCAGCCGCCGTGCAGGTGCGCGTCCTCGACCGCGATGGACAGGCCGAGGCCGGTGCCGCCGGTGGTCCGCACCCGGGACGGGTCGGCCCGCCAGAAGCGGTGGAACACCCGGGACGCCTCGCCCGGCTTGAGGCCGATGCCGTAGTCGCGCACGCCGACCGCGACCGCGCCGTCGGCCGAGCCCAGCCGGACCACCACGTCGCGGCCCTCGCCGTGCTCCAGGGCGTTGACCACCAGGTTGCGCAGGATGCGCTCGATCCGGCGGGAGTCCACCTCGGCGACGACCGGCTCGCCGTCGCCGCGGATCACCACCGCACTGCCCTTGGCCTGGGCCAGCGGGTCGGCGGCCTCCACCACCCGGGCGACGATGTCGCGCAGGTCGACCGGCTCGCCGTCCAGGATCGCGGCGCCGGCGTCGAAGCGGCTGATCTCCAGCAGGTCGGCGAGCAACGACTCGAAGCGGTCCAGCTGGCCCTGCAACAGCTCCGCCGAGCGGGCCGCCATCGGGTCCAGGTCCTCGCGGCTGTCGTAGATGAGGTCCGCGGCCATCCGGACCGTGGTCAGCGGGGTGCGCAGCTCGTGCGAGACGTCCGAGACGAAGCGCCGCTGCACCCGGGACAGCTCCTCCAGCTGGCGGATCTGCGCCTGGAGGGCATTGGCCATCCGGTTGAACGACTCGCCGAGGCGGGCGATGTCGTCCGTGCCGGTGACCTTCATCCGCTCTTCCAGGTGCCCGTCGGCGAGCCGCTCGGAGATGCCCGCGGCCATCCGGACCGGGGTGACCACCTGGCGCACCACGACCCAGGCGATGCCGCCCATCAGGATCACCACGAACACGCCGGCGGTCGCCAGGGTGCCGGTGATCAGGTCGAGGGTGTCGGTCTCCTGGCCGAAGGAGAACACGTAGAACATCTGGTAGCTGTTGCCGGCCGGGCCGGTGAACTGCATGCCGAGGGCCAGCCCGGGCTCGGTCCGCTCGTCGGCCCGGTGGATCCGGGCCGGCTGGTCGAACATCTGGCCGGGCTCGGAGTGGACCCTGTCCCGCAGGGTGTCGGGGACGCTGCTGGGCAGGATGTCGCCCGAGAAGCGCGGCGCGAAGCCGTTCTCCGGGACGATGGCGTCGGTGCCGGCGGCCATCGCGATCACCGAGTAGACGGTCTGCCCGCTCGCGGCCAGGTCGTTGACCTGGCGCAGCAGCCAGGTGCCGGTCTCCTCGATGGTGGGGTCGGGCGTGGCGCCGACCCGCAGCCGCTGGTCCTTCGCCTCGTCGATCTTCTTCAGTTCCGCCTGGAACCCGATCCTGGCCTGCTCGCGGGCGGCCGCCATCTTGGTGCCGAGCAGGCCGGTGCGCACCTGCGCCATCACGACCACGCCGAGCACCAGGACGACCGCGATGGACGCGAGCAGCGAGACCGCCACCACGCGCAGCTGGATCGACCGGCGGTACAGCGCCGTCACCCGGCGCGCGGGCCGACGCAGCTGACGGGTCAGCAGCGCGAACGCGGCCGCCCGGCGCCGGCGGCGGGTGGTCGAACTCAGCACGGACCCGCGAACCGCGTCGGCCCCGTCGGTCGCGGAACCCGACGGGGCTTCGTCAGCCAGGTGCGTCACGTCAGCTGGGTCCGGCCTTGTAGCCGACGCCACGGACGGTCACCACGATCTCGGGGCGCTCCGGGTCCTTCTCGATCTTGGACCGCAGGCGCTGCACGTGGACGTTGACCAGGCGGGTGTCCGCCGCGTGCCGGTAGCCCCAGACCTGCTCCAGCAGCACCTCGCGGGTGAACACCTGCCAGGGCTTGCGGGCCAGCGCGACCAGCAGGTCGAACTCCAGCGGGGTCAGCGGGATGCCCCGGCCGTCCCGCTTCACCGAGTGGCCGGCCACGTCGATCACCAGGTCGCCGATGGTCAGCTGCTCGGGCGTCGGCTCCTCGGCACGGCGCAGCCGGGCACGTACCCGGGCCACCAGCTCCTTGGGCTTGAACGGCTTGGTGACGTAGTCGTCGGCACCCGACTCCAGGCCCACCACGACGTCGACCGTGTCGGTCTTCGCGGTCAGCATGACGATCGGAATACCGGACTCCGCCCGGATCTGCCGGCAGACGTCGATACCGTCCCGACCGGGCAGCATCAGGTCGAGCAGGACCAGGTCCGGCTTGGTCTCCCGGAACGCGGCTAGCGCCCTGTCTCCATCCGCGACGAAAAACGGCTCAAAACCCTCACCACGCAGCACGATACCGAGCATCTCGGCCAGTGCGGAGTCGTCATCAACGACGAGGACGCGTCCCTTCATGCGTCCATCCTCTCATTACCGCATTGTGACCTGCCGCACAGCAGTGCCAATGCTCCACAACGGCCAACTCCCCCCACCGGTTAATTCCGGCCATACCGGGCTAATGTGCCCGGTCGGAACACCTTCGAACGGTCCGCGGCCCACCGCCCGACCACCGGAAGGCCCCCGTTTCCGATCAGCGGCCGGATACCCATGGGGCCTCCCCAGGCCCCATGGCACGATGGGCGCTGCGCGCGGGCGAAAGATCCGCCCGGAACCGCGCCCGTGACGCCCCTCCGAGGAGCAGTGATGACCGACACTCCGGGCTGGGCCTCGCCCGGCTCGCCCGAGCCGCCCCGCGACGACGCCCGGCCCCCGGCCGACGCGCCCGCCGCCGTGCCCGGGCCGTCGGCACCACCGCAGGGCGCCCCCGCCCCGGCCCCCGGCTGGAACGGCCAGCAGGCCCGGCCCGACTGGAGCCGGCCCGCACCGGGCGGCCACCACCCCTACGGCTGGGGCGCTCCGCAGAGCCCCAAGCCCGGCGTCATCCCGCTGCGCCCGCTCGGACTCGGCGAACTCCTCGACGGCTCCGTCGCCACCATCCGCAAGCACTGGCGGACGACCCTCGCCCTCTCCCTCGGCATCGCCGTCGTCGAGCAGGCCGGCAACGTCGCCGCCCAGCTGCTGGTCAAGGGCAAGACCGGCCCCGCCACCCAGGTGACGACCATGCTCGCCTCGATGCCGCTGACGGTGCTGCTCGGCGTGGTCGCCACCGCGCTGCTCACCATGGTCGTCAGCCGCGCCGTCCTCGGGCAGTCCGCGACCGCCGGGGACGCCTGGCGCGACGCCCGCCGCCGGCTGCCGCAGCTGCTCGGGCTGACCCTGCTCACCGGCCTGATGTCCGGCGGCGTGGTGCTGCTCGGCTTCAGCCCCTGGTACTTCTACGCCACCGGCTCGGCGGGCGACCCCGGGACGGAGGCCCTCCTCTTCCTCGTCGGCATCCTGACCATCCCGGTCGGGTTCTGGCTGTGGATCCGGTTCAGCCTGGCCGCCCCCGCCCTGATGCTGGAGAAGCAGGGCGTGCGGACCGCACTGTCCCGCTCCCGGCGCCTGACCCTCGGCTCCTGGTGGCGCATCTTCGGTATCTCGCTGCTCGGCGAGGTGCTGACCTTCATCGTCGCCATGGTCATCGCGATCCCGTTCCGCTTCGCCGGACTCGTCCTCGGCTTCAGCGACTTCGACCGCCAGGTCGACCTCACCGCGGCCCACGAGCCCACCGCGATGCTGATCACCACCGCGATCGCCGGCATCATCGCCGCGACCCTCACCATCCCCTTCCGGGCCGCCCTCGGCGTCCTCATCTACATCGACCAGCGGATCCGCCGCGAGGCCCTGGACATCGAACTCGCCCGCGCCGCCGGCCTCGCCGAGCCCGGCGCCACCGGCTGGGGCGACCAGGCCGGCCGACCCCCCGCGAGGCACTGACCCGGATGCCTACCTGGGGGGACAGGCTCCTCGTCGCGGACGGCGCCCCGGTCACCGTCCCGCGTGACCCGGCCCGCGACGCCGCCCGCGACGAACTGCTCAACGCCGAGTACCACAAGCACGACCCGAGCGTCCTGGAACGGGTCATGACCTGGCTCAACGACCACATCACCGACGCGCTCGACAGCATCTCCGGCAACGGCACCAGCGGCACCACCGGCCTGGTGCTCTTCCTGATCGTCGCCCTGCTGATCGGCGCCGCCCTCTGGTGGCGCCTCGGCGCGCCACGGCGCGCGGCCCGCACCGTCCTCGACGTCTACGGCGTCGAAGGACCGCGCGGCGCCGGCCAGTACCGGGCCGACGCCGAACGGCACGCCGCCGCCGGGCACTGGAACGAGGCCGTCCGCGCGCAGATGCGAGCCCTGGTCCGGGCCCTGGAGGAACGCACCCTGCTCGACGTCCGCCCCGGCCGCACCGCCGACGAGGCCGCCACCGAGGCCGGCCGGGCCCTGCCCGACCACGCCGCCGCCCTGGCCGCCGCCGCCCGCACCTTCGACGACATCGCCTACGGCGAGCGCACCGCAGACCAGGCCGCGTACCAGCTGCTGCGCGAGCTCGACCGGACCCTGGAACGCGCCCGCCCGGCCCTGGGAGGAGCGGCATGACCAGCACCACCCCCGCGCCGCCCGCGCCGCAGCCGCCCGCCAGTCCTGCCCCCGACGGGACGGCCACGACCAGCCTCGCCCTCACCGGCCGCGGCCTCTGGCGCCGGGCCCGCTGGTACCTGCTCGTCCTCGCCATCCTGCTGATCGGCGCCACCGCCGTGGCCGCCCTCGGCCAGGACCGCCGCTACCCGCCGCTCGACCCGCGCTCCTACGACCAGGACGGCACCCACGCCGTCCTCGCGCTGCTCGAACACCAGGGCCTCAAGGCCGACCTCACCACCGACCTCATCGGCCACCCGGGCGGCGCCGACACCCTCGTCCTGCCCGAGCCCGACCTGCTCGGCCCCACCGAACTGCGCGCCGTCGCCGCAGCCCGGCACAGCCGGCTCGTCCTCATCGCCCCCGGTCCGGCCGCACTCAGCGCCCTGGCCCCCGGCATCCGCCCCTCCGACGAGGACGGCGGGCCCTCCTACGCCTCCGTCCGCAGCACCGCCGCACAGTGCCCGCTCACCGAGGCCGTGCGGGCCGGCAGCGCCGAGATCGGCGGAATGCTCTACACCAGCGGCAGCCGCGGCGCCGGCTGCTACCCACGCGGCCACGGCTACCCGCTGGTCAGCGCCCCGACCGCCGGCGGCGACGTCATCGTGCTCGGCACCGGCGCCTTCCTGCACAACGAGCAGCTCGCCAAGGACGGCAACGCCGCCCTCGCCCTCGGCCTGCTCGGCTCCCAGCCCCGCCTCACCTGGCACCTGCCCGACTACAGCGTCCCGCCCGCCCAGGGCACCCGGGACAAGACCTTCGGCGACTACATCCCGGACGGCTGGCGCTGGGCCGGCTACCAGCTCGCCGCCGCGGCCGTCCTGACCGCCCTGTGGCGCGGCCGCCGACTCGGCCCGGTGATCAGCGAGAACCTGCCCGTGGTGGTCCGCGCCGCCGAGACCACCGAGGGCCGCGCCCGGCTCTACCGCCGCGCCAAGGCCCGCGGCCGCGCCGCCGAGGCCCTGCGCCGGGCCGCCGCGCACCGCCTCGCCCCCGCCCTGGGCGTCCCGCTCCACGTCGGCGCGCCCGACCCCGACACCCTGTGCGCGGCCGTGGCCGACCGCCTCCCCGAGCAGCCCGCCGGCGACGTCCGGGCCCTCCTCTTCGGCCCGCCCCCGACCGACGACGCCGCACTGCTGCGGCTCGCCGACGACCTCGACGCCCTCGAAAGGCAGGTACGGAACCCGTGACCGAACAGGCCACCGCCACCCCGTCCAGCACCCCCGGCGCGGCGGCTGCCACCCCGGGCACCCCCGACGCCGCCGTCGACCCGCGCGCCGCACTCACCGCCCTGCGCGCCGAGATCGGCAAGGCCGTGGTCGGCCAGGACGCCGCCGTCACCGGCCTCGTCGTCGCCCTGCTCTGCGGCGGCCACGTCCTGCTGGAGGGCGTCCCCGGCGTCGCCAAGACCCTGCTGGTCCGCACCCTGTCCACCGCGCTCAACCTGGACACCAAGCGCATCCAGTTCACCCCCGACCTGATGCCCGGTGACGTCACCGGCTCCCTCGTCTACGACGCCCGGACCGCCGAGTTCTCCTTCCAGCCCGGCCCGGTCTTCACCAACCTGCTGCTCGCCGACGAGATCAACCGCACCCCGCCGAAGACCCAGGCCGCCCTGCTGGAGGCCATGGAGGAGCACCAGGTCACCGTCGACGGCGTGCCGCGCCCGCTGCCCGTCCCGTTCCTGGTCGCCGCGACCCAGAACCCGGTCGAGTACGAGGGCACCTACCCGCTGCCCGAGGCCCAGCTGGACCGCTTCCTGCTCAAGCTGGTCCTGCCGCTGCCCGACCGGGACCAGGAGTTCCAGGTCCTGTCCCGGCACGCCGCCGGCTTCGACCCCCGCAACCTCGCCGCCGCCGGCGTCCGCCCGGTCGCCGGGCCCGCGCACCTCGCCGCCGCCCGCGAGCAGATCGCCAAGCTGACCGTCTCCCCCGAGATCCTCGCGTACATCGTCGACCTCTGCCGGGCCACCCGGCAGTCCCCGTCGCTGTCCATCGGCGTCTCGCCGCGCGGTGCCACCGCCCTGCTGGCCGCCTCGCGCGCCTGGGCCTGGCTCGCCGGCCGCGACTACGTCACCCCCGACGACGTCAAGGCCCTGGCCCTGCCCACCCTGCGGCACCGCGTCGCGCTGCGCGCCGAGGCCGAGATGGAGGGCGTCACCGCCGACTCCGTCATCCAGGCCGTCCTCACCCAGACGCCCGCCCCCCGCTGAACCGCCCGTTCCCGAAGGAGCGCACCGCATGGCCCTCACCGGGCGAACCGCCCTGCTCGCCGCGCTCGGCACGCTCGTCGTGGGCCTGTTGCTGCCGTCCTGGGCCGGGATCGGCCTCGTCACCGGCACCGTGCTGCTCGCCGCCGTGATCGACCTGGTGCTCGCCGCCCCCGTCCGCAGCCTGGAACTCGGCCGGGGCGGCGACACCACCGTCCGGCTCGGCGAACCCGCCTCCGTCGAACTGACCGTCACCAACCCCTCCGGGCGGCCCCTCCGGGCCCGGATCCGCGACGCCTGGGCCCCGTCCGCCTGGCGGCCGGGCACCGCCGAGGCCGCCTCCCGGCACACCCTGCACGTCCCCGCCGGCGAGCGGCGCCGGGCCGTCACCGCACTCACCCCGACCCGCCGCGGCGACCACCACGCCCGGCGGGTGACGGTCCGTTCGCTCGGGCCACTCGGCCTGGCCGGCCGCCAGGGCTCGCACCACCTGCCCTGGACGGTCCGCGCCCTGCCCCCGTTCAACAGCCGCAAGCACCTGCCCTCCCGGCTCGCACGGCTGCGCGAACTCGACGGCCGCACCTCCGTCCTGACCCGCGGCCAGGGCACCGAGTTCGACTCCCTGCGCGAGTACCTGCCCGGCGACGACGTCCGCTCCATCGACTGGCGGGCCAGCGCCCGCCGCAACACCGTCGCCGTCCGCACCTGGCGCCCCGAACGCGACCGGCACATCCTCGTCGTCCTCGACACCGGCCGCACCTCCGCCGGCCGGGTCGGCGACGCACCCCGCCTCGACGCCGCCCTCGACGCCGCCCTGCTGCTCACCGCCCTCGCCACCCGCGCCGGCGACCGCGTCGACCTGCTCGCCCACGACGCCCGCAAGCGCGCCGCGGTCGCCGGCAGCTCGCCCAGCGAGATCCTGCCGGCCTTCACCCACGCGATGGCCTCCCTCCAACCCGCCCTGCACGAGACCGACATGCGCTCACTGGTCTCCACCGCCCTCAAGATGGCACCGCACCGCTCGCTGATCGTCCTGCTCACCGGCCTCGACACGGCCCCGGTCGAAGACGGCCTGCGCCCGCTGCTGCCGCTCCTCACCAAGCGCCACGAGGTGGTCCTGGCCTCCGTCGCCGACCCCCACCTGGACGCCCTCGCCGCCGGGCGCGGCACCCTGGAGGCCGTCTACGGCGCCGCCGCCGCCGAACAGACCCGCGCCGACCGCCGCGCCACCGCCGACCTCCTCAGCCGCCACGGCGTCACCGTCCTCGACGCCTCCCCCGCCCAGCTCGCCCCCGCCCTCGCCGACACCTACCTCGCCCTCAAGGCCGCCGGCCGCCTCTGAGCCCTCGCCGTACGGACGGTCCCGTCGGGTGGTCCCGTTCCTTCAACGGGCAGACCGTGGTGGCGTCGCGTCAACCTACTGGTCCGTCAGCGACGCCGACGGGCGTTGAGCCGGGCGGCCTGGCGCGTCAGGTGGTCGCGCTCGGCGAGGTCGGGGGCCCGGTGGGCCGCCTCGGCGTACAGCCGGGCCGCCGTCTCCAGGTCGCCGTCGCGCTCGTGGAGGTACGCCGCCACCGCCGTGTGGCGGGGCAGCGAGCCGTCCAGCTCCCCGAGCGCCGCCAGCCCGGCGCGCGGTCCGTCGGCCTCACCGACGGCCACCGCGCGGTTGAGCCGGACGACCGGGCTCTCGGTCAGGCGGGCGAGCTCGTCGTACCACTCGACGATCTGCACCCAGTCGGTCTCCTCGGCGGTGAGCGCGTCGGCGTGGAGTGCCGCGATGGCGGCCTGGGCCTGGAACTCGCCCAACCGGTCGCGGCCGAGGGCCGCTTGCAGGATCCCGACGCCCTCGGCGATCAACCCGGTGTCCCACCGGCCACGGTCCTGCTCGGCGAGCGGCACCAGGCTCCCGTCGGAGGCGGTCCGGGTCCCGCGCCGGGCATGGTGGAGCAGCATCAGGGCGAGCAGCCCCGCCACCTCGGGGTGGTCGATCGCCTCCTTGAGCTGCCGGGTCAGCCGGATGGCCTCGGCGGCGAGGTCGACGTCCCCGGAGTAGCCCTCGTTGAAGACCAGGTAGAGCACGCGCAGCACGGTGGCGACGTCGCCGGGCCGGTCGAACCGCACCCCCGAGACGGTCCGCTTGGCCCGGCTGATCCGCTGCGCCATGCTCGCCTCGGGCACCAGGTAGGCCTGGGCGATCTGGCGGGTGGTCAGCCCACCCACGGCCCGCAACGTGAGCGCGACCGCCGACGACGGCGTCAACGACGGGTGCGCGCACAGGAAGTAGAGCTGGAGCGTGTCGTCCACCGCGGACGCGGGCCCCGGCTCCGGTTCCTCCTCGACCCGGTCCTCGCGTCGGCGGCGGGCCGCGTCCGCCCGGGCCCCGTCAAGGAACCGGCGCCAGGCCACGGTGACCAGCCAGCCCTTGGGGTCCCGCGGCGGGTCGGCCGGCCAGACTCGGACCGCCTCGACCAGCGCGTCCTGCACGGCGTCCTCGGCCGCCGCGAAGTCGGCTCCGCGGCGGACGAGGATACCGAGCACGCTCGGCGTGAGGCTCCGGAGCAGGACTTCGTCCACCGGAGAGGTCACTCGGTGACGGTGGGCGGCGCGGCCAGGAACGGACGCAGCTCCAGCCACTCGTGGATCGGCCGCCCGCCCGCCCCGGGAGCGGCCGACAGTTCCCCGGCCAGCTCGACGGCGCGCTCGTAGCTGTCGACGTCGATCACCATCCAGCCGGCGATCAGGTCCTTGGTCTCGGCGAACGGGCCGTCGGTCACCGGCGGGCGCCCCTCGCCGTCGTACCGGACGAACGTCCCCTCGGGAGCGAGCGCCTGGCCGTCGACGAACTCGCCGGTCTTCTCCAGCCGGTCCGCGAAGTCCTGCATGTACCGCACGTGCGCCGAGATCTCCTCGGGCGTCCATCGGTCCATGGGCACGTTGTTGACCGGAGCCGGGGCGCCTCGGTAGTGCTTGAGCAGCAGGTACTTGGCCATGATGTTCTCCTCGGTACTGGTGCGACCCATTGTGGCCGCGTCCACCCCGGGGACGGAGGCAGCCACGGGTTCTCGACATGGCCGGCCGAACTTTTTTGAACTTTCGTGGGGACTTTCGTGGGGCCCTGGTGAGGTGCTCCCGTGGGCCGGAAACGCAAAGAACCCCCATCCGGTTTCCCGGATGGGGGTTCTCTGTGAATGATTGTTCGGCGGCGTCCTACTCTCCCACAGGGTCCCCCCTGCAGTACCATCG
>NZ_JBHXMU010000060.1:0-55024 GCF_042720685.1 Kitasatospora sp. NPDC058492 | reverse complement strand
CCCGCGCCCCCCCCCCCCCCCCCCCCCCCCGGCCCCCCCCCCCCCCCCCCCCCCCGCCCCCCGCCCCCCCCCCCGCCCCCCCCCCCCCCCCCCCCCCCCCCCACCCCCCCCCCCCCCGGTCCGGCCGACCCACGACCGGCACCTCACACCAGGCCGCCTCACCGCAGGCCGACAGGGGGAGAAACCCATGACGAGCTCCACACTGGAGCGGGACCACAAAGAGGGGAACGAGGCGGCGGACGTCCTCGCCCGGGCCCGCAACCTGGTCGACCCGGTCCTGCGGGCCGCCGTCGACTCACTGCCGGGCGCGATGCGCAAGGTCGCCGGCTACCACTTCGGCTGGTGGGAGGCGGACGGCTCGCCCGCCGACGCCCCCTCCGGCAAGGCGATCCGGCCCGCCATGGTCCTCGCCGCCACCCAGGCACTCGGCGGCACGACCGCCGAGGCCACCGCCGCGGCCGCCGCCGTCGAGCTGGTGCACAACTTCACGCTGCTCCACGACGACGTCATCGACCGGGACGAGACGCGCCGCCACCGGCCCACCGCCTGGCGGGTGTTCGGCACCACCGAGGCCATCCTGGCCGGGGACGCCATGCACTCGCTGGCGCTGCGCCTGCTCGCCGAGGACGCCCACCCGGCCGCCCGGAGCTCGGTCCGCCGGCTCACCGACTGCGTGGTCGAGCTGTGCGAGGGCCAGCAGATCGACTGCGCCTTCGAGCAGCGCAGCGACGTCTCGCTCGCCGAGTGCCTGGCGATGGCGGAGGCCAAGACCGGCGCCCTGCTCGGCGCCGCCTGCGCGATGGGCGCCCTGTACGGCGGCGGGTCGGAGGAAGCCGCGCAGGCGATGGACGGCTTCGGCCGGGAGATCGGCCTGGCGTTCCAGCTGATCGACGACCTGATCGGCATCTGGGGCGATCCGGCGGTGACCGGCAAGCCGGTGGGCGCGGACCTGGTCGCCCGGAAGAAGTCGCTGCCGGTGGTCGCGGCGCTGGGCTCCGGCACCCCCGAGGGGGCCCGGCTCGCCGGGCTGTACGCCCTCGAACGCCAGCTCAGCCCTGAGGAGTTGGCGCAGTGCGCGGCGTCCGTCGAAGGCGCCGGCGGCCGCGGCTGGGCGCAGGGCGAGTCCTGCGAGCGGATGGCGGCGGCGATGGCGCAGCTGGCCACGGCCGTCCCGGAGCCGTCGGCGGCCGACGAACTGCTGGTGCTGGCCGAACTGGTCACCCGCCGCAGCCACTGACCGGGCTCGTCCGACCGGGCTGGTCCGGCCGGACTCGGCTGACCGGACTCGTCGGGAGTGGGAAGTCGGCCGGTCCGACTTCCCACTCCGGGCCCGGCGCCCGCGCCCGCGCCCGCACCCACACCCGTACCCGTGTCAGCGCCGGTAGCCGGTGGCCGACGGGCGCCCGGGAAGCATCGGGCCACCCGACATGCTGACCCGCCCCACCCCGCATAGCATCCCCTATGTACTCGTATGTCCCGAATTCCGGTGCGCGCCTGCGCCGCCGGCCTTCCGTGCACTGGGGAGAGCGACGAGCATGGCCAACCCGGCACTCGTGGACCCGGCCACGATCCGCGCGACCGCCGCCGAGGCCTGGATCCGTGCGTACCCGATCCTGCAGAACTACCGCACCCTGTACGCGCAGGCACTGGACGACGCGGATCCGGGGTACGTCGGCGGCTTCGGCGTCTTCCGCCACCGCTCGCAGCCGTTCACCCCGGCCGACACCGACGTCGCCTCCCCCGACAACGACACCCCGCACTCCTGGGCCTGGCTCGACCTGCGCGCCGAACCGTGGGTGGTGTCCGTCCCGGCCGCGGACCGCTACTACGTCCTCCCGCTGCACGAACTCGACACCGTGTACGCCGGGTTCGTCGGCGCCCGGAGCACCGGCCAGGAGGCCGGCGACTACCTGGTGGCCGGCCCCGACTGGCAGGGCGAGCCCCCGCCCGGCATCCGGGGCGTGCTCCGCACCGCCACCCGCCTGGTCGGCATCCTCGGGCGCACCCACCTCACCGGCGACACCCCCGCGGACATCGCCGAACTGAAGACCGTCCAGCAGCAGTACCGGCTGCGCCCGCTGCACGAGTATGCCGGCACCCCGGCGCCCGCCCCCGCGCCGGAGCCGGTCTGGCCGGTCTGGCGCGAGGAGGTGCTGGACACCGTCGAGTTCCTCAGCTTCCTCGACTTCCTGCTCGGCTTCTTCCCGCTCCGCGGGCCCGTCGAGCTGCCGCCCGCCGAGCTCGACCTGCGCGGCCGCCTCACCGACCTCGGCGTCGACGGGCGCGGCGAGTTCGAGCCCGCCACGCTGCCGATCGAGGTCCGGGCCGAGATCGAGCGCGGTATCGCGGACGGCCGCGCACGGCTGGAGCGCGCCGCCGCCGAATCCGAACCCACCACGCCGGCCGCACTCTTCGGCACCCGTGAGCGGATCGGCGGGGACTTCCTCCGCCAGGCCCTCGGCGCCAGGCTCGGCCGCTACGGGCTGCCCACCGAGGAAGCCTGGTACGGCGGTTGGGCAGCGGACAGCGCGGGCAACCGGCCGCCGAACGCCAGCGACCGCGACTACGCCGTCCGCTTCGGCCCGGACGACCTGCCGCCGGCCCGGTACTTCTGGTCCGCCACCATGTACGCGCTCCCGGACCGCCTGCTGGTCGACAACACCCTGGACCGCTACGCGATCGGCGACCGCACCCCCGGCCTGGTCCGCGACCCGGACGGCGGGCTCACCCTCCACCTCCGGCACAAGCGGCCCGCCGACGCCCAGCACTCCGCCAACTGGCTGCCTGCCCCGGACGGCCCGTTCACGGTCGTCGTCCGGCTCCACGGCCCGGACCGGTCCGTCCTCGACGGCCGCTGGCACCTCCCGCCGCTCGACCCGAGCTGACCCGAGCTGACCCGAGCTGGCCCGAGCTGACCCGCACCGCAGAAATCGGCACCGCAGAGATCCGCACCGCAGAGACCGCGCCGACCGGACGAAGGACACCCCGATGAACCACCCCGAGCTGGAGGCCCTGGCCGCCGACGCCTACGTCTACGGCTACCCGATCGTCGCCGACCTCACCATGGTCGAGCGCTTCTCCCGGGGCGGCCTGGGCACCCTGCCGGCGGCGTCGTTCAACCACTTCAGCCACGCCACCCGGCTGGCCGGGCCCAAGGACCACTTCGTCTCGGTCAACAACGACACCCTCTACTCGATCGCCCAGCTCGACCTCTCCGAGGGCCCGCAGGTGCTGCGCGTCCCGGACACCGCGGGCGCCTACTACGTGCTGCAGGTCGTCGGCGCGTGGACGGACAACGTCGCCTACGTCGGCAGCCGTGCCACCGGCACCGGCGAGCAGACCTGGCTGATCGTCCCGCCCGGCTGGCACGGCACCCCGTCCGACCCGGCCCGGGTGATCGAGGCGCCGACCACGGTGGCGACCATCGTCGGCCGCTTCGCCTGCACCGGGCCGGACGACCTCCGCCGGGTCAAGGCCCTCCAGAAGGCCCTCACCCTGGAGCCGCTGGAGCCCGGCGGGCTGGTCGCCGGACTGCCCGAGCCCGATCCGGAGGTGCCCGAGCGGCTGGCCTTCTTCGAACGGCTTCGGGTCTGGATGCAGGCCTTCCCGCCGGCCGGTCCGGACGTCGAGTACCAGCAGCGCTTCGCCCCGCTCGGCCTGCTCGACGAGGGCACCTCGCCGTACCGCGCGGCCGCCGCGGACTGGACCCTCGCGCTGGCCAAGGGCCTGGCCGCCGGCCGCGAACGGGTCGAGGACGCCACCCGCCCGCCCGAGGACCGCCCGCCCGGCGAGTGGCGCTCGGCGCTCCACCTGTTCGACTACAACATCGACCACCTGGGCCCCGGCACCCTCGACGACCCCGAGTGGCGCATCCCCGACCGCCGCGCCGGCTACCTCAGCCGGGCCGCCGCCGCCCGGGCCGGTCTCTGGGGCAACCACGCCTACGAGGCCTCGTTCGCGATGACCTACGACGACTCCGGCGGCCGCCCGCTCAGCGGTGCGCACCGCTACACGCTGCGGTTCGACCAGCCGCCGCCCGCCGAGGCGTTCTGGTCCGTCACGATGTACGCGCTGCCGGACTACTACCTGGTGGACAACCCGATCGAGCGCTACACGATCGGCGACCGCACCCCGGGCCTGGTGTACGGCGCGGACGGCTCGCTCACCCTGACGCTCCAGCACGAGCAGCCCGAGGACGAGGTGGAGGCGGCCAACTGGCTGCCCGCCCCGGTCGGCGAGTTCCGGCCGATCATCCGGCTCTACCAGCCGAAGCCGGCCGTGCTGGACGGCAGTTACCGGGTGCCGCCGATCGACCGGAGCTGACCGCCGTCGCCACCGGGCGCGGACGTCGAGGGGGACACCGGACGCTCAGTGCGGAGCCGGGGTCGCGGTGCCCGTCGGGGTGCCCGAGGGCGGTGGCGAGGACGGGTGCGCGGACGCCGATGCCGATGCCGATGCTGACGACGAAGGCGAAGGCGAGGACGATGCCGAGGAGGACGGCGACGACGAGGGAGTGCCGGACGACGGCGACCCCGACGGGGACGGAGCCGCCGTGGCCGTCACCGACGGCTGCGGGGAACTGCTCGGCTGCGGGTCCGTCGTGGCCGACGCCGACGCCGACGCCGACGCCGACGTCCCCGGAGCGGCGGGGGAGGAGGCCGAGCCGCCCCGGTTGTGCGGTCCGCCCTCCAGGGTGACCACCGCCTGCGAGGGCGGCAGCGCGATCCGGGCGGTCCAGTGCGCCGTGGGCGCGAGGTCCTCGTCCACGGTGACGGTCACGGTGATCCGCTGGCCCGGTGCGAGGGTGCCGGAGTCGCGGCTGAGCCGCAGCCAGCCGGCGTCCGTCACGGCGTGCCAATGGATCTCGGTGGTGCCGGAGTCGGTGAGGGTGAGGACGGTCCGGCTGCCGTACTCGGCGGCCTCGACGGTGAGCAGCCCGGCCGGGGCCGGTTCGGCTTCGCCCGGGCCGCCCCCGGGCGCGGGTGCCTGGCCGACGGCGGGGGCGGGGGCGGCGACCAGGGTCGGACTGCCGATCGGGGTCGCCCCGTGGGCCGGTACCGGGACCGCCGGGCCCTGGAGGGTCAGCCGTGGAAAGCCGAGGGGCAACGTTTCTGCACCCCCCGCCCCCGCACCCGCCAACTCCATCCCCGGCACCCCCGGCAGCCCCGTGCCCGCCGTCGTGCCCGCCGCCGGCCACGGCTTCGACGGCTGCTGCCCGCCCGTCCGCCCGGCCTCCTCCACCCGCACCGTGGACACTGCGGCCGCCGTCCCCTCCCCGCTGCTCCGGTGCCCAGCCCACAGGGCGACCACCGGCGCCGCCAGGACGGCCGCGAGCACCCCGGTGGTCACCACCCGCCGACGCACCGCCAGTGCCCGGCCCGCGTCCGGCGCCCGGTGCCGGGGGAAGCCGCCCTGGTCGAACCGCAGCCCCGACTCGGCCGCCGGCACCGCCCCCGCCCGCCGCACCGCACCGGCCGCCGACGGCAGGTACGCCGCTCCCTCGCCTCCCTCGCCCGAGGGCGTCGGGGCTGGCGCCGGGGCCGGGGCGGGCGCCGCCAGCAACGGCAGCCCGGACAGCTCCGCCGCGCCCTCCGGCACGTCGCCGGCCACCCGCTCCGCCGTCCCCCGGCAGGTCGGGCAGTCCACCACGTGCTGCACCAGCTCCCGGCGCAGCGCCGGGCCGAGCACCCAGTCCCGCCAGGACTCCGCCCCGGCCCCGCCGAGCCGGTCCAGCTCCGGGCAGCTGCCCACCCCGAGCACCAGCAGCGCCGCCCTGGTCCGGGCCACCTCCGCCTCGGCGGCGGCGAGCAGCGCGCGGGTCCGCTCGAACGGCAGGCCCAGCACCGCCGCCACCTCGTGCGGGGTCAGCCGGTGCCGGACGGACAGCTCCAGCGCCTCGCGCTGCTCCGGGTCGGTGCCGGCCGCCTCCGGCCAGGCGAGCGAGGCCAGCTCGCGCCGCCGCCGGGCCGCCTCGGCCTCGGTCGGCTCCGCCGTGGCGTCCCGCCCGGCGCCGTCCGCGAGCCGCCGCAGGCAGCAGTACCGGGCCAGTGAGAACAGCCAGGCCCGGACCAGCCCGGGCTCGGTCAGTCGGGCGCCGTGCCGCCGTGCCAGCTCGCGGGCCTCGCGCAGGGCGCCGGTGGCCGCGTCGTGCTCGCACAGCACCGAGAGACAGTAGGTGAACAGGCCGTCCACCTGCCGGTCGTACGCCGCCAGCACGGCGGCCGGCGGTCCTTCAGTACGCGTTGTCACCCGTCCGACGGTAGAGACGGCGGGCGGCGTACCTCGGCCATTCGCCGTGTATGTACTTCTTTCGGGTAACAACATCGCCCATCTGTGTGGGTTTGGGCCCGGTTCCGGTGGAGTTCGGGCCCGGTTCCGGCGGAGCAGGGCGTTGTCGGACCCAGGCGCTACGGTGGGCCGCATGGCTGCCCGTACCAAGACCACCGCCAAGCCGCGCCCGGCGTACCGCTGCACCGAGTGCGGCAACCAGCTGCCCAAGTGGGTCGGCCGCTGCCCGGAGTGCAACGCCTGGGGCACGGTCGAGGAGTACGGCGCGGTGCCGATCCGGACGACGGCCGCGGGCCCGGTCAGCTCGCCGGCCCGTCCGATCGGCCAGGTGGACGGCCAGGTCGCGACGGCCCGCTCGACGGGCGTGCCGGAGCTGGACAGGGTGCTCGGGGGCGGGCTGGTCCCCGGCGCGGTCGTCCTGCTGGCCGGCGAGCCCGGCGTCGGCAAGTCCACCCTGCTGCTGGACGTCGCGGCCAAGGCCGCCACCGACCGGCACCGCACGCTCTACGTCACCGGCGAGGAGTCGGCCGGTCAGGTCCGGCTGCGCGCCGACCGGATCAACGCGCTCTCCGAGCACCTCTACCTCGCCGCCGAGTCCGACCTCGGCGCGGTGCTCGGGCACATCGACGCGGTCAACCCCGGTCTGCTGATCCTGGACTCGGTGCAGACCATCGCCTCCGCCGAGCTGGACGGCGCCCCCGGCGGTCCGGCCCAGGTCCGCGAGGTGGCGGGCGCGCTGATCCGGGTGTCCAAGGAGCGCGGCATGGCGACGCTGCTGGTCGGCCACGTCACCAAGGACGGCCAGATCGCCGGCCCGCGCCTGCTGGAGCACCTGGTGGACGTGGTGCTCAGCTTCGAGGGGGACCGGCACGCCCGGCTGCGGCTCATCCGCGGGATCAAGAACCGCTACGGCGCCACCGACGAGGTGGGCTGCTTCGAGCTGCACGACGAGGGCATCGTCGGCCTGGCCGATCCGTCCGGCCTCTTCCTGACCAGGCGTGACAAGCCCGTCCCGGGCACCTGCCTCACCGTCACCCTGGAGGGCAAGCGCCCGCTGGTGGCGGAGGTGCAGGCGCTGATGGTGGATTCGCAGATCCCGTCCCCGCGGCGCACCACCTCGGGCCTGGAGTCGCCCCGGATCGCGATGATCCTGGCCGTGGTGGAGCGGCACGGCGGGGTGAAGCTCGGCAAGCAGGACATCTACACCGCGACGGTGGGCGGGGTGAAGCTGAGCGAGCCGTCCGCCGACCTCGCGATCGCGCTCGCGGTGGCGAGCTCCTCCTCGGACACCCCGTTGCCCAGCAACCTGGTGGCGATCGGCGAGGTCGGTCTGGCGGGCGAGGTACGGCGGGTGACGGGGGTGCAGCGGCGGCTCGCCGAGGCGCACCGGCTGGGCTTCACGCACGCCCTCGTCCCGCCGGATCCGGGCAAGGTGCCGCCGGGCATGAAGGTGGTCGAGGTGGCCGACATCGGCGAGGCGCTGCGGGCCATCCCGGGCCGCCGCCGGGCCGCCGCCAAGCCGCGCGCCGAGGCGCGTGCTGAGGCGCCGTCGGCGCCGCCGGCCCCGCGCGCGGCCCGGGTCGTCGCGCACCCGGAGGAGCTGATGGAGGGCTGGGAGCCGGTCGACTCCGACGAACTGCGCTGACCCAAGCCCTGTCGATGCCGCACGCAGTTAGACTTTCCCCAGTCTCATTGGCCAGAAGGCAGTACCGAGCGGTACTGAGCGACAGAGCAACAGACCGCGGACCGGCGCACGGCGCGAGGCGCGCGGCACGGGGTCGACCGGAGGAGTCACGTGGCAGCCAGCGACCGGGGGGCGGACAAGGCCTCCCGTGAGGAGGCCCTGCTGCGGGCCTCCCTCAGTGCCATCGCACCCGGCACGGGGCTGCGCGACGGCCTGGAGCGGGTGCTCCGGGCCAACACCGGCGGCCTGATCGTGCTCGGTTTCGACAAGACGGTCGAGTCGATCTGCACCGGCGGCTTCGTCCTGGACGTCGAGTTCACCGCGACCCGGCTGCGCGAGCTGTGCAAGCTGGACGGCGCGGTGGTGCTGGACAAGGACATCACCAAGATCGTCCGGGCCGGCGTGCACCTGATGCCGGACTCCACCATCCCCACCGACGAGACCGGCACCCGCCACCGCACCGCGGAGCGGGTCAACCGGCAGACCGGCTTCCCGGTGGTGGCGGTCTCGCACTCGATGCGGCTGATCGCGATGTACGTCAACGGCACCCGCCGGGTGCTGGAGGACTCCACCACCGTCCTGTCCCGCGCCAACCAGGCGCTGGCCACCCTGGAGCGCTACAAGCTGCGCCTGGACGAGGTGGCCGGCACGCTGTCGGCGCTGGAGATCGAGGACCTGGTGACGGTCCGGGACGTCACCGCCGTCGCCCAGCGGCTGGAGATGGTCCGCCTGATCGCCACCGAGATCGCCGGCTACGTGCTGGAACTCGGTATCGACGGCCGGCTGCTCTCGCTCCAGCTGGACGAGCTGATCGCGGGCGTGGAGCCGGAGCGCGAACTGGTCGCCCGGGACTACTTCCCGGAGCGGGCCGCCAAGAAGGGCCGGACGGTCAACGAGGTGCTGGCCGACCTGGAGGCGCTCACCCACGCCGAGCTGCTGGACCTTCAGACGGTCGCCAAGGCGCTCGGCTACTCGGGCTCCCCGGAGTCGCTGGACTCCGCGGTCTCACCGCGCGGCTACCGGCTGCTGGCGAAGATCCCGCGCCTGCCCAACACGGTGATAGAGCGCCTGGTCGAGCACTTCGGCGGCTTGCAGAAGCTGCTCGCCGCCAGCATCGACGACCTGCAGACGGTCGAGGGCGTCGGTGAGACCCGGGCCCGCTCGGTCCGCGAGGGCCTGTCCCGGCTGGCCGAATCGTCCATCCTGGAGCGCTACGTCTGACCAGGCGCCACGTCCGACCTGACGCACCGCCGCGCACGGCCCCCGGGGAACGCCCCGGGGGCTGTCGTGCACCCCGCCGAGTCCCCCCGCCGAGTCCCCCCTCGTCGAGCCACCCCGACCGGCACCCCCCGACCGGCCCGTGAGGCGCCGAAGCCCCCGGCCGCGGCCGGGGGCTTCGAGTCGAGTTGAGGGGGGTTCAGCTGTCCAGGCGGATCGAGGAGCGCGCCGAGACCTGGCCGCCGGAGAGCCCGGTGAGGTCGGCGACCACCAGGTAGGTGCCCGCCGCGGGGGGCGCCGGGTCGGCGGTGGCGCACTGCGGCTTGCTGCGGCTGCGGTCCCAGGTGAACGTCTCGGTCAGGCCGTTGTTGGCCGGGATCTGCACCCAGCTGCTGCCGCGGTCGGACGGGCAGTCGCCGGAGGACCAGACCCGGTCGCCGTTGCTGGCGGTCACGGTGATCGCGGAGGCCGCCCGGCCCAGGTCCACCCGGCAGTTGGCGCCGGAGGCGTTCTTCACGGTGAGCGAGAGCCGCGGCTTGTCCTTGGGCTGGTACGAGTTCTGCGCGCTGGCCAGCTCCAGGGTGACCTGCGAGGAGGCGCAGACCGGAAGCGCCATCACCTCGGGCGTGTTCACCACCGGGGCGCCCCCGCCCGTGCCGCCCGTGCCGCCGGAACCGCCGGCTGCACCGCCGCCCGCCGCCGCACCGCCACCCGTGCTCCCGCCGGTGGCAGGAGCCGGGTTGGCACCGCCGCCGGTGCCGCCGGTGCTGAGGCTGACCTCGCCGCCGCCGGAGCCGGCCACCGGGCCGCCGCTCGCGTTGCCGCCGCTGCCGCCGCCGGGGCGCGCCGCAGGGCCGCTCGGGGACGCGCCGGGCGTGATGGACTGGGCGGGGGTCTGGCTCTGGGACGGAACGGCCTGTGCGGCCTTGCTCGATGAGCCGCCGTCACCGCCCCTGTCCTGATCGATCATCAGCCAGGCGATCAGGGCGGCGACCGCCGCGACGGCGACGAGCACGACGACGCGCCGACGCCAGTAGATCGAGGCCGGCAGCGGTCCCACGGGTTGACGCAGAGAGGGCACGCCCAAACTCTACGAGACTGTGTGTGCCGCTTGACGCACCAACACCGCACAGTCGCCCCTTCCTTCACATGATCCGCCATTTGCGCCGTTCGAGGGAGCTCGGAAGCGGTAAGTTTCCGGGAGATCCACGGGGGTATCCGGAGCGCTTTTCTCCGCTTCGGTCGCGCCCGTCGACATGGGAGGATCGAAGGGCCATGGCTGCCATCACCGTCACCCCCGCCCCCGTCCCCCCGGCAGGCGCCGCGCCGGACGCCGTCCGGCCGCCGATGCCGCTGCCGCTGCTGCACGCGACCGTCCTCGACTGGTACGAGGCCGACAAGCGCGACCTCCCCTGGCGGACGCCCGAGGCGACGCCCTGGGCGATCATGGTGAGCGAGTTCATGCTCCAGCAGACTCCGGTGAAGCGGGTGCTGCCCGCCTGGGAGGCGTGGCTGACCCGCTGGCCCACCCCGGCGGCCCTCGCGGCCGAGGCGCCCGGCGAGGCGGTCCGGATGTGGGGCCGGCTCGGCTACCCGCGCCGCGCGCTGCGGCTGCACGGGGCCGCGGTGGCGATCACCGAGGAGCACGGCGGCGAGGTGCCGGACGACCACGCCACCCTGCTCTCACTGCCCGGGGTGGGGGAGTACACGGCCGCCGCGGTCGCCTCCTTCGCCTTCCGCCAGCGGCACGTGGTGCTGGACACCAACGTCCGCCGGGTGTTCGCCCGCGCGGTGTCCGGCGTCGAGTACCCGGCCCAGGCCACCACGGCCGCCGAGCGCCGCACGGCGACGGCGCTGCTGCCCGACGACGCCGAGACCGCGGCCACCTGGGCGGTCGGCGTGATGGAGCTGGGCGCGCTGGTCTGCACCGCGCGTGGCCCGGAGTGCGGGGGCTGCCCGCTGTTCGCCCACTGCGCCTGGCAGCGGGCCGGCCGCCCGCCGTACGAGGGCCCGGCCCGGCGCGGCCAGACCTACGAGGGGACGGACCGGCAGGTGCGCGGCAAGCTGCTCGCGGTGCTGCGGGAGTCGCACGGCTCGGTGCCGCAGGCCCGGCTGGACGCGGTCTGGCCGGACGCGGTGCAGCGGGCCCGGGCGCTGGACGGCCTGGTCGCGGACGGCCTGGTGGAGCCGGTCGAGCAGGGCGTCTACCGGCTTCCCCAGTAGTCGGCCACGAACGCACGACGGCGCCCCCGGAGGATTCCTCCGGGGGCGCCGTCGTGTCGGCGGGAGGGCGGTCAGACGGCCGCCGCCTCCAGCGAGGCCTCGGCGGACTTGTCCGCCTTGCCCGTGCCGGTACCGCGCAGCGGCACCTCGCGCATGAACACCGCGGCGGCGATCGCGACCACGGCCAACCCGGCGCCCCACAGGAAGACGGTGTGAGTGCCGTTGGACACCGCGTGGTGGAAGGCGTCCTGGACGTGCTCCGGCAGCTTGCGCAGTTCGGCCGGGCTCATCTCGCCCGGGTCCTTGGCCCCGCCGCCGGCCGAGGCCTGCTCGCCCAGCCGCGCGGTCATGGTGTCCTTCACCCGGTTGTTGAACAGCGCGCCGAACAGCGCGACACCGAAGGAGCCGCCGATGGTGCGGAACAGGGTGGCGGTGGAGCTGGCCACGCCCATGTCCTTGAGCTCGACGCTGTTCTGGGCGACCAGCATGGTGATCTGCATCAGGAAGCCCATGCCGGCGCCGAGCACGACCATCCAGCAGGCCGAGGTGAAGCTGCTGGTCCCGACGCCCATGGTGGAGAGCAGGATCATGCCACCGGTCATCACGATGGTGCCGATGATCGGGTAGATCCGGTACTTCCCGGTCCTGGTGACGGCCTGGCCGACCACCAGCGAGACCACCAGCATGCCGAACATCAACGGCATCAGCAGCAGACCGGAGTTGGTCGCCGAGGCACCCTGGACGATCTGCTGGTAGAACGGCAGGAAGAAGGTCGAGCCGAACATCACGAAGCCGACGATGAAGCCGATGATCGAGACCAGGGTGAAGTTCAGGTTCTTGAACAGGGCCAGCGGCAGCATCGGCTCCTCGACACGCTGCTCCACGTAGCAGAAGCCGATCAGCGAGGCGACGGAGAGCGCGATCAGGCCGAGGATCTCATTGGAGCCCCAGGCGTACTGCTGGCCGCCCCAGGTGGTCATCAGCACCAGCGAGGTGATGCCGGTGGTGAGCAATATCGCGCCCAGGTAGTCGATCCGGGCCGTGTTGCGGACCTTCGGCAGCTTCAGGGTGACGATGACCACGGCGAGCGCGACCACGCCGAGCGGCAGGTTGATGTAGAAGGTCCAGTGCCAGCTCAGGTGGTCGGTGATGAAGCCGCCGACCAGCGGGCCGCCGACGGTGGCGAGGGCCATCACCGCGGCGAACATGCCCTGGTACTTGCCGCGGTCGCGCGGCGGGACGAGCGCGCCCATGATCGACATGACGCCGACCATCAGACCGCCGGCACCCAGGCCCTGTACGGCGCGGAAGCCGATCAGCTCGGTCATGTTCTGCGACAGACCGGACAGTGCCGAGCCCACCAGGAAGATCACGATCGAGGTGAGGAAGCTGCCCTTGCGGCCGTACATGTCGCCGAGCTTGCCCCAGATCGGGGTGGAGGCGGCGGTGGTCAGGGTGTAGGCGGTGACCACCCAGGACCGGTGCTCGGCGCCGCCGAGGTCGCCGACGATGGTCGGCATCGCGGTGCCGACGATCAGGTTGTCGAGCATGGCCAGCAGCATGGTGACGACCAGGCCGACCATGACGAGGCGGATCTCGCGGGGTGACCGCGGCTGCTCCTCCTCGGCTGACTTCTCCTCCGGTACCGGGCCGGTGGTCTTGGACTGTGACATGAGGTGGTGTCTCCCGGAGGGGTGTTTCGGACGGGCGG
Source organism: Kitasatospora sp. NPDC058492 (assembly GCF_042720685.1). Lineage (NCBI taxonomy): Bacteria > Bacillati > Actinomycetota > Actinomycetes > Kitasatosporales > Streptomycetaceae > Kitasatospora > Kitasatospora sp. NPDC058492. The sequence continues at coordinate 41,900 of NZ_JBHXMU010000060.1, read as the reverse complement.
AGGCCGCGCAGTGATTCACTTACTTGACGCCCGGCTAGTTTGTGGACCGTCGGCACGGTAAGTTGTTTACTAGCCGGTCGTCAAGCCAGTTTCCCGCCCGGCTGCCTGGGCAGGGAGAATAGGCCCGGGGCGGACGCCACCGGGGTCCGCAGCAGTCACCGACGCACTCATGAGGCAGGCCATGGGCACTCCGCACAGCCCCCGCAGCGACACGCGGTCCCGCATCATCGAGGTGTCCCTGGAGCTCTTCTCCGAGCAGGGCTACGAGCAGACCTCGCTGCGCGAGATCGCCGACCGCCTCGGCGTCACCAAGGCCGCGCTCTACTACCACTTCAAGACCAAGGACGACATCGTCCTGGGCATCGTGGAGCGGATGGCCGCGCCGATCGACGAGACCATCGCGTGGGGCCGGCAGCAGTCCTGGAGCCCGGAGATGCGCGACGAGCTGATCCGCCGCTTCGCGGACGGGATGGCCGAGCGGGCGCCGCTGCTGCGCTTCTTCCACGAGAACCAGCCCGCGCTGCGCGAGTCCGCGGCCGGGCTGGCGTTCAAGGACCGCATGATCACGATGATCCAGCTGGTGCACGGGCCGGACGCCGACTTCCGGGAGCGGCTGCGCGCCACGATGTCGCTGTTCACCGTCCACTCGGCGATGTTCCTGCTCAAGCAGGACGCCGCGGACTGCGACCACGGCGACAACGTGTGGGGCGAGCCCTGGCCGCCGGCGGCCACCCTGGAGGACGCGATCGGGGCGGCCCGGGAGGTCGCGCTGGAGATCGGCGGCCGGATCGGCCACCCGGCCCCCGCCCACTCCTGAGCGGGCGGGCGGGCAGGCGGACGGACGGACAGACGGACGGGCAGGCGGGCGGACCGGTAGCCGGGGCCGGACTCAGAAGTCGGTGACGCCGTGCCCCGCGAGGAACGCGATCGGGTTCACCACCGCGCCGTAGCGGTTGCTGGTGCGGATCTCGAAGTGCAGATGGGGCCCGGTCGAGTTGCCGGTGCTCCCGGACCGCCCGATCTGCTCGCCGGCCGACACCTGGTCCCCGGCCGCGACCCCGAGCGAGGACAGGTGCGCGTACTGCGCGTAGTGCCCGTCCGCCAGCCGCAGCACGACCTCCTTGCCGTACGAGCCGTCCCAGCCGGCCGACACCACGGTCGCGTTCCCGACCGCCAGCAGCGGCGTGCCCGGGTCGACCGCGAAGTCCACCCCGGTGTGGTATCCGGCGGCGTACTCGGAGTTGGCCGCCCCGTACGGATTGCTGGTCGGTGCGTCCGGCACCGGGGCCGACCACTCCGGAGCCGGAGCCGGAGCCGGAGCCGGCTCCGGTGCGGGCGCGGCCTCGGGCCCCGGCGCGGGGGCCTCGGCCGGCGCGCCGGCGACGGGCGGCTCCACCGGCAGCAGGTTGGCGGCCACCGCCACGAACTCCTGCGCCGAGTCGCCGTCGTTCGGCAGCCGGTACGGGCTCGGCCCGGCCACCTGGACCAGCCCCGGGCTGGGCACGGCGGCCTGCGGCGCGGTGAAGGCCGAGCTGCCGGGCGTGGTGGGCCGGACGGTCTGCGCCGAGGCGCTGCCGGGCGCGGCCACCAGCAGCGCGCCGGCGAGCAGTACCGCGGCCGCCCCGGCGGCGACCACCGCGCGCTCCCGTTCGGCCTGCGGGTGCCCGCCGGGCAGCGGGTGCCGGGGCGCGGCGAGCGCGCGCAGCGGCGCGGCATGGGTGCGGGCGGCATGGCCGAGCCGGGGCTGCCAGGCCGCCGCCTGGGCCGCCGTACGGGCGGCGAGCCGGCGCAGGACCGGCCCTACGGGCGGGACAGAGGACATCGGTAGCCGTACCTCACGGTGGACGAGGGCAGCACGAAGTGCCCGTTCGGGCGCGTGCTGAGCGGGGGACCACTCAGGTGTAACGGTCACCGAGCGGAGTCCCAAACGGCGTGACGTACTACGGCGTGTAGTCGGCGTTGCGCCGGAGATTCAAGCTGACGGAGTAATGATCATGAGATCCGATCGTCTGCCACCGGTCCGCGGCAGGCCGCCCGCGCCCGCGGCCGGGCTACTACCGCCAGTCGTACCGCGCCCGGCGGGAGCCCGGCCGGTGTGACCAGCGCCATGCCCGTCCAGGGTTTGGGTCGGCCGCACACCCCTTTCCGCCGTCCGCCCCGCTGACCTGGCGGGCCCGCTGGGGGACCATCGACGCATGTATGGCAACAGGAGCGAAGACCTCGACGGCAATGACCGCCCGAGCCTGCCGGACCGCCGCTTCGCCGCCCTGCGCGGCTGCGAGCGGATCCTGTCCGGCGACCGGCCGCAGAGCATGCGCGAACGCCTCGCCGCCCTCGCGGGGGAGGGCGGCGGCCACGACCTGGACCACCGCCCGGACCAGTACGGCGACGGCGTGGTCCGCACCCTGGAACGCACGGTCGCCGACCTGCTCGGCACCGAGGACGCGGCCTTCTTCCCCACCGGCACCATGGCCCAGCAGGTCGCCCTGCGGATCCACGCCGAGGCGGCCGGGCTGCGCACCGTCGCGACCCACCCGCTGGCCCACACCGACCAGCACGAGCGGCACGCGCTCGGCGTGCTGACCGGCCTGCGCAGCGTCTGGCCGACCATGGCCCCGCGCCAGCCCACCGTCGCGGAGCTGCGCTCCTTCGACGAGCCGTACGCCGCGCTCAGCCTGGAGCTGCCGCTGCGCGAGGCCGGCTTCGTGCTGCCCGACTGGGCGGAGCTGGCGGCGCTGGCCGGGGTCGTCCGGGAGGAGTGCGGCGCGGCCCTGCACCTGGACGGTGCCCGGATCTGGGAGTCGGTGTTCCACCTCGGGCACCCGCTGCCGGAGATCGTCGCGCTGGCCGACTCGGTCTACGTGTCCTTCTACAAGACGCTCGGCGGCATCAGCGGCGCCGCGCTGGCCGGTTCGCGGGGCTTCGTCCGCACCGCCAAGGCCTGGCGGCACCGGTACGGCGGCCAGCTCTACCAGCAGTGGCCGGCGGCGCTCGCCGCGCTGGCCGGGCTGGATGCCCGACTCCCGCTGCTGGAGCGGTACGTGACGCACGCCAAGGTGGTCGCCGAGGCGCTGGACGCGGCCTTCGCGGCGGTCCCCGGCGCCCGGGTGCACCCGGCCCCGCCGCACACCCACCAGTTCCAGCTCTGGCTGCCGTACGCCGCCGGGGAGTTGGACGAGGCCGGGCTGGGGCTGGCCGAGGAGACCGGGGTCGCCCTGTTCGGCGGCTGGCGCGAGCGGGACCTGCCGGGCCTGGCGATGACGGAGGTCACGGTGTCGGCGTCCGCGCTCGACTGGACGCCGGCGGACGTCGCCGAGGCGGCCGCCGCCTTCCTGGACCGGCTGCCGGCCCGGGGCGCCGGGGCCGGCGGGAGCCGCGGCGGGGCCTGACCGGAAAGCGTCCGGCCCGCCCCCGCGCGATGCGGGGACGGGCCGGACGTGGTGGGTCAGAACCGCCTGGTCACAGGCTGATCGCTACTGCTCGACCGATCAGTTGTCGACCGGGCGGACCCGGATCCAGGTCTCCAGGTAGTTCGAGGACTCGTTCTCGACCTCGATGCTGGTACCGGTCTTCGGGACGTCCACGCCGCTGTACGGGTTGTCCTTGGACCACCACGACTTCAGGTCCGAGAACTCGTCGACACCCTTGGCCTTCGGGACGACCGTCTCGACGCCGTTCTTGTGCAGGGTCAGCTGGCTGGTCTTGCGCGAGCCGAAGGTCGAGTCGTAACCCTGCATGCGCGGACGCAGCAGGGCGCCGTCGCTCCACTTGAGCGGGGTCGGGTGCGAGTCGATCGGCAGGATCAGACCGTGGCCCGGGTGGGCGCTGACGTTGTTGTTGGGCTGCGACTCGTCCCAGAACCAGATCAGCAGACCGGGCTGGTACGGGTAGTACTCGACCCACTTCGGCCGGCTGTTGCCCCAGCCGAAGTTGTACGGGCCGGTCTTCAGGGTCTGGTCGAAGGAGACGTACTGGCGGTTCTCCGCGATGTAGTACTGCCCGTAGTCCTTGGTGTAGCTGCCGGCGAAGCGGGTGAAGCCCTTGGCCACCCAGCCGTTGTCGCCGTTCTCGACGTCGTCGCTGAAGATCGTCGAACCGTCGGCGGTCACCGAGATGTCGTCGACGGCGAAGCCGCGGTAGTGCAGGCCACCGTCGGTGGTGTTGTGGAAGCGGACCTTGACGGCCTTGCCGGCGTAGGCGTCCAGCGAGAAGGACACGTCGCCCCAGGCGGCGGTGAGGCCGGTCAGGGCCGCGCGGCCGCCGGCGTCCTTCGTGATCGGCTTGCCGTTCCAGGTGCCGTCCAGGGCGGTCCAGTTGGTGCCGCCGTCGGTGGAGACCTCGGCGAAGGCGTAGTCGAAGTTCGCCTCCAGCTCGTACCAGGCCTTGGCGTTCAGGCTGGCCTTGGTCTTCCCGGTCAGGTCGATGTCACGGGTGAGCGTGACGTTCAGGTTGTCGGCGCTGCCGCTCCACCACTCGCTCTTGCCCGAAGCGGGCTTGTTGATGTCGGTGGGGATGGTCTTCTTCGGCAGCTCGACGACCAGGGCCTGCGGGAGGCTGCTGTTGTACTCGACCGGGCCGATGTGGTGGGTCGACTCGGTGCCGGCCTTGGCCTTGTCGAACTTCAGCCAGCCGAGCTTGAGCTTGCTCCAGGCGTCGAGGTCGTTCGGCATGTCGCCGATGGCGCCCTTGCCCTCGCCGAGCCAGGAACCGGAGGACATCAGCGACCAGAAGCCGACCGAGTTGTCGATGCCGGTGCCGGCGGTGTCGTAGAGGTCCGGCAGACCGAGGTCGTGGCCGTACTCGTGGGCGAAGACGCCGAGGCCGCCGTTCTCCGGCTGCATCGTGTAGTCGCCGATCCAGAAGCCGGAGTCGCCGACCTGGATGCCGCCGAGCTTGTTGTCGGCCGGGCCAGCCTGGCCGTTCAGGTTGCCGTAGGCGTAAGCGCGGTGGGCCCACAGGGCCTTGCTGCCCTGCTTGCCGCCGCCGGCCGACTTGTCCTCACCGGCGTGCACGATCTGGAAGTGGTCGATGTACCCGTCGGGCTGGTTGAAGTTCCCGTCGTTGTGGGAACCGTAGCGGTCCCACTGGTCGTACGACGCCAGGGTGGCCTTGAGCTGCTCCTTGGTCTGCCCCTTGGCCAGCTGGTCCTTGTACCAGATGTCCACGGCGTCGCGGATCAGGTCCTGGGCGCTGTCGCAGACGTTGGAGCCGCAGTAGTCCGAGCCGTACCGGGCCTCGTTCCACGGCACCCGCACCCAGTCCGAGACCACGCCGTCGACCGAGTAGCGGCCCGAGGACTGCTTCTCGTAGAAGGTCTTCAGCGAGGGCTTGTCCTTGGAGAAGTACAGCTCCTGGAAGTGCTGCTGGTTGTAGTCGGCCTGCCAGGCGGTCGAGTTGTCGTTGGCGCGGTCCGGCTTCTCGATCTCGTTGTGCTTCGGGCCGGCCTCACCGCCGTACATGACCTTGCCGTCTGCGGTCTTGGTGGTGTTGTCCACCTGGTCGCCGAAGTCGACGAGGATGGTGAAGATCTTGTCCGTGCGCTCGCGACCGAGCTCCACGTACTTGTCCTTGCCCAGCTTGATGCTGCTGCTGCCGTTGTGCTGCTCGACCTGGGCGGTGCCCGCGATCAGCTGTTCGGTGGCGGCCTTCTGCTCGGCCTCGACCTTCTCGGTCAGCGGGCCCGGCAGGTTGTGCTCGATGTTGGCGGACTGGACGGCGTCGGCCGGGTCCCTGGGTGCGGGAGCCGAGCCCGCGGCGACGGCGGTGGCCGGGAACAGGCCCGCGCCGAGCGCGACTATGACCGCTGCGGCCGTGGCAGCCGCAGCGGATCTCCTGATGTTCTTCAAAGTTGTGACGTCCTCCCCGACCGGGGCCAGCTCTTGGCCAAAGCCCGGCAAACCAAAATGAAAGACAGGTGGACGTCATTTGATACAAGCGTGGACAAAAAAGATAGCCCTTGACCATGACATGGCCACGGCGCTATCCTGCGCAACTTCCCATCAGCTGACCATATGTCAACCGTATGTCCGTTAAAGCTTACTGAGAAATCGGACGCACCCGCACCAGCCCGCCGCGAGGCCATCCGCCCTCGCCCACGGGCACCCCCGGTCCGGCCGACCGGAACGCACCGAGCCCCCGGCGCGGACGCCGGGGGCTCGGTAGCTGTGAAGTTGTCTGTTAAATGTTGCTACTTCGTCAGGTCCGGACCGGACGAGGCGACCTCGGCCGGGGTGTCCGCGACGGCCGACTTCTCCTCACCGCGGAAGGTGAACTTGGCCTCCTTGCCCTCACCCTCGACACCGACGACCACGATGTGGCCGGCCCGCAGCTCGCCGAAGAGGATCTTCTCGGAGAGGTGGTCCTCGATCTCGCGCTGGATGGTGCGACGCAGCGGCCGGGCACCCAGGATCGGGTCGTAGCCGCGCTTGGCCAGCAGCTTCTTGGCCTCGACGCTGAGCTCCAGGCCCATGTCCTTGTCCTTGAGGCGGCCGTCCACCTTGTCGATCATCAGGTCGACGATCTGGATGATGTCTTCCTCGGACAGCTGGTGGAACACCACGATGTCGTCGACGCGGTTCAGGAACTCGGGGCGGAAGTGCTGCTTGAGCTCCTCGCCGACCTTCGCCTTCATCCGCTCGTACCCGGTCGTGGAGTCACCCGTGGCCGCGAAGCCCAGGTTGAAGCCCTTGGAGATGTCCCGGGTGCCGAGGTTGGTCGTCATGATGATGACGGTGTTCTTGAAGTCGACCACGCGGCCCTGGGAGTCGGTCAGGCGACCGTCCTCCAGGATCTGCAGCAGCGAGTTGAAGATGTCCGGGTGGGCCTTCTCGACCTCGTCGAAGAGGACGACGGAGAACGGCTTGCGGCGGACCTTCTCGGTCAGCTGGCCGCCCTCCTCGTAGCCCACGTATCCGGGGGGCGAACCGAAGAGCCGGGAGACGGTGTGCTTCTCGGAGAACTCGGACATGTCGAGCGCGATCAGCGCGTCCTCGTCGCCGAAGAGGAACTCGGCGAGCGTCTTGGACAGCTCGGTCTTACCGACGCCGGACGGGCCGGCGAAGATGAACGAGCCGCCGGGGCGCTTCGGGTCCTTGAGGCCCGCACGGGTGCGCCGGATGGCCTGGGAGAGCGCCTTGATGGCGTCCTTCTGGCCGATGACGCGCTTGTGCAGCTCGTCCTCCATGCGCAGCAGCCGCGAGGTCTCCTCCTCGGTCAGCTTGAAGACCGGGATGCCGGTGGCGGTGGCCAGGACCTCGGCGATGAGCTCCTCGTTGACCTCCGCGACGACGTCCATGTCGCCGGCCTTCCACTCCTTCTCGCGCTTGGCCTTGGCCTGGAGGAGCTGCTTCTCGTCGTCGCGCAGGGACGCGGCCTTCTCGAAGTCCTGCGCGTCGATCGCGCTCTCCTTCTCGCGGCGCACGTCGGCGATCTTCTCGTCGAACTCGCGCAGGTCCGGCGGCGCGGTCATCCGGCGGATGCGCATTCGGGAGCCGGCCTCGTCGATCAGGTCGATCGCCTTGTCCGGCAGGAAGCGGTCCGAGATGTAGCGGTCGGCCAGGGTGGCGGCGGCGACCAGCGCGGAGTCCGTGATGGAGACCCGGTGGTGGGCCTCGTAGCGGTCGCGCAGACCCTTGAGGATCTCGATGGTGTGCGGCAGCGACGGCTCGGCGACCTGGATCGGCTGGAAGCGGCGCTCCAGCGCGGCGTCCTTCTCCAGGTGCTTGCGGTACTCGTCCAGGGTGGTGGCACCGATGGTCTGCAGCTCGCCGCGGGCCAGCATCGGCTTGAGGATGCTGGCGGCGTCGATGGCGCCCTCGGCGGCGCCCGCGCCGACCAGGGTGTGCAGCTCGTCGATGAACAGGATGATGTCGCCGCGGGTGCGGATCTCCTTGAGCACCTTCTTCAGGCGCTCCTCGAAGTCACCGCGGTAGCGCGAGCCGGCCACCAGGGCGCCCAGGTCCAGCGTGTAGAGCTGCTTGTCCTTGAGCGTCTCCGGGACCTCGCCCTTGACGATCGCCTGCGCCAGGCCCTCGACCACGGCGGTCTTGCCCACGCCGGGCTCGCCGATCAGGACCGGGTTGTTCTTGGTGCGGCGGGACAGCACCTGCATGACCCGCTCGATCTCCTTCTCGCGCCCGATGACCGGGTCGAGCTTGGCCTCGCGGGCGGCCTGGGTGAGGTTGCGGCCGAACTGGTCCAGGACCAGCGAGGTCGACGGGGTGCCCTCGGCGGGCCCGCCGGCCGTGGCCGACTCCTTGCCGCCGCCGGTCTGGTAGCCGGAGAGCAGCTGGATGACCTGCTGGCGCACCCGGTTGAGGTCGGCGCCCAGCTTGACCAGGACCTGGGCGGCGACGCCCTCGCCCTCGCGGATCAGACCGAGCAGGATGTGCTCGGTGCCGATGTAGTTGTGGCCGAGCTGCAGCGCCTCCCGGAGCGACAGCTCCAGGACCTTCTTCGCCCGCGGGGTGAAGGGGATGTGGCCGGACGGGGCCTGCTGCCCCTGGCCGATGATCTCCTCGACCTGCTGGCGCACGGCCTCAAGGGAAATCCCGAGGCTCTCCAGGGCCTTGGCGGCGACGCCCTCGCCCTCGTGGATCAGACCCAGGAGGATGTGCTCGGTGCCGATGTAGTTGTGGTTGAGCATCCGGGCTTCTTCCTGAGCCAGGACGACAACCCGCCGCGCGCGGTCGGTGAACCTCTCGAACATCGTTTATCGCTCCTCAGAGCGGTCGGGCAGTTCGGGGTCGGTCCCCGCCCTGTCCTTCCGCATGCTAGTCCCGCTCAGCGGCGCGGCCCACGGATTCACTCCCCGGTACGGGAGCGAGATGCTGCGCGACCATCCGACACCAATCCCAACCTGATGCTGGGAAACGGTGTTCCCACAGGTGGCCCGGATGCACCGGATACCGCTACGCCATCGGCGAACAAGAACCGCCGGGGCGGAGCCGGGCCGTCTCCGGCCGGTCACGCATGCTGCCCCTGGACGGGTCCGAGAACCCGTCCACCTGCATTCATACCCGGTATCGGGGCGCTTCTCGCGCAGTTTCCGCGGTGGCGGTGTTCGCCTGGCGAGAAGTCGCGTCGCGGCGACGGCGGTTCGGCACGGCCGGTGCGGCAGGTACGCCGCCCGGTGGTGCCGGCGTTACCGCTTCGCCCTTACAGCGTTGCACAGCTCGTGATTGTTCCGCCGCCCGAGCCCGCGCCCCGGACGCCCCCCGGTACCGGTGCTGCTGCGGCCCCCGGGGTGCGCGCCGCGGGGCGCGGAGGAGAGTCCTCCGCGCCCCGCGCGTGTGTCGTCGGCGCCGTGTGCGGCCGCCGGGGCCCCGCATCCGCTCCGGCGTTCCGGCGGCGCCGGGGTCAGGACGCGTTGGCCTTGTCGTAGGCCTCGCGGACGGTGCTCGGCACCCGGCCGCGGTCGTTGACCTCCATGCCCTGCTCCTTGGCCCACGCGCGGATCTTCGCGGTGTCCGGCGCGCTGCCGGAGGGGCGCGGCGCGGTGCCGCGACCCGGGCGCCGCGGGCCGGCGAGCCGGCCGCTCTGCTTGCGGCCCTTCTCCACGTACGGCGCCAGCAGACCGCGCAGCTTGTCCGCGTTGGCGCTCTTCAGGTCGATCTCGTAGGCAACGCCGTCGAGCGCGAACGTCACCGTCTCGTCCGCCGAACCACCGTCGAGATCGTCTTCAAGAATGACCTGCACCCTCTGTGCCACGGGCTTCCCTTTCCGCTAAACGACCCATTGCCTAAGGAAAGGAAAGCGCCTTTCTCCGGAAAACACAAACCCTTGACCGGCGCGGAGCCGCTCAGAGGTGCAGCAGCATGCGCGAGTTGCCCAGTGTGTTGGGCTTCACCCGCTCCAGGTCAAGGAACTCCGCGACACCTTCATCGTACGAGCGGAGAAGTTCTTCATAGACATCCGTAGCGATCGCCGCCGGGTCTGTCGTACCATCATCGGTTTCCTGAAGCTCACCGATCTCGACGAAACCGTGTTTCGCGAAGAACGGAACCTCGAACGTCAAGCAGAAAATCCGACGGACGCCGAGCCAGCGTGCGGTCTGCAGCAGCTTCTCCAGCAGCAGATGTCCGACCCCGAAGCCCCGGCAGGACGGATCGACGGCGAGCGTGCGGACTTCGGCCAGGTCCTCCCACATCACGTGCAGGGCGCCGCAGGCCACCACCGCACCGGTGTCGTCGCGTTCGGCGACCCAGAACTCCTGGACGGATTCGAACAGTGTGACTGTGGGCTTGTCGAGCAGAATGCCGTCGCGTGAGTAGGCGTCGATGAGCCCGCGTACGGTCCGCACGTCCGTGGTCCGCGCACGGCGGATGGTGACCTCCATGGCCGGGACGTTATCGTGTCGCGCCCGGCGGGGTCTCCCCGGTATCCGGTCCCGGCTCCGCGGATTCGGCGGGGGCCGGATCCGACGGGAACAGCGCGGCGACCCGCAAGGCGTCCCGCAGTGCCTCGCGCTGGCCGGGCGACATCAGGCCGAAGAAGTGCACCAGGGCCGCGGCCGGATTGTCACTGGTGGCCCACGCGTCGTTCATCAGCGCCGCGGTGTACGCCTCGCGGGACGAGACCGGTTCATATCGATAGGCCCGGCCGACCCGCTCGCGGCGCAGCCAGCCCTTTCTGTGGAGCTTGTCCAGGACGGTCATCACCGTGGTGTACGCGATTTCGCGTTCCGACTGCAGATCCAGCAGAACCTCGCGAACCGTCACCGGTCGGTTCCACCGCCACACCCGGGTCATGATGGCGTTCTCAAGTTCACCGAGTTGCCGGACCATAGTGCGGCCAGGATAGGGAGTGAATGGGGCAAATCTTGTGAAGTGCGCCAAACCGGCGCGCCGCCACCCCCGGAATCGGGAATGGCGGCGCGTCGGTGGTTCGGCGGCTGACGGTGTCAGTCGCGGGTTCGCTCGCGGGTCAGTCGAGGTCTTCCTTGGCCTTCTGGGCTCCGCCCTGGCTGCGGATGATGGCCCGCACCAGGAATCCGAAGCCGATCGCCATGACCAGCGGCGGCACGATCGCGCTGACGTAGTCCATCAGTCACTCCTCCTCGGTCTTCTCCGCCGTCGCGGCGGAAGCCTTCGCCTCCGGCTTCACCAGCGGGAAGAGCACGGTCTCCCGGATGTTCTTGCCGGTCAGCAGCATGATCAGGCGGTCCACCCCGAGGCCGAGGCCGCCGGTCGGCGGCATCGCGTACTCCAGGGCCCGCAGGAAGTCCTCGTCGATCTGCATCGCCTCGACGTCGCCGCCGGCCGCCAGCAGGGACTGCGCGGTCAGGCGGGCGCGCTGCTCGACCGGGTCGACCAGCTCGGAGTAGGCGGTGCCGATCTCGGTACCGAAGATCACCAGGTCCCACTTCTCGGCCACGCCCGGCACCGAGCGGTGCTGGCGGGTCAGCGGGGAGACCTCGGTCGGGTAGTCCTTGATGAAGGTCGGCCGGACGGCGTTCTCCTCCAGCAGGCGCTCGACCATCTCCAGCACGATCTGACCGTGGCCCCAGTCCTTGTCGAACGGGATGCCGTGGTCGAAGGCCAGCTTGCGCAGCTCCTCGACGCCGGTCTCCGGGGTGACCTCGACGCCCAGGCGGGCGGAGATGCCCGGGTAGACGGAGACCTCCTCCCACGGCTCGGCCAGGTCGATCTCGTGCTCCACGCCGTGCGCGTCCAGGCCCTTGATCACCGTGGTGCCCAGCGCGTCCCGGGCCGCGTTGACGATCGTCTCGCGGATCAGCTCGGCCTGGGTGTCGTAGTCGCCGTACGCCTCGTACGACTCCAGCGAGGTGAACTCCGGGTTGTGGGTGGAGTCCGCGCCCTCGTTGCGGAAGTTGCGGTTGATCTCGAAGACCTTCTCGGCGCCGCCGACCACCAGCCGCTTGAGGTACAGCTCGGGGGCGATGCGCATGTAGAGGTCGATGTCGTACGCGTTGATGTGCGTCTTGAACGGGCGGGCGTTGGCGCCGCCGTGCACCGGCTGCAGCATCGGGGTCTCGACCTCGATGTAGCCGCGGTCCTCGTAGGTGCGGCGGATCGAGCGGACCACCTTGCTGCGCAGGTGCAGGATCTCGCGGGCCTCGGGGTTGACGATCAGGTCGACGTACCGCTGGCGGACCCGGGCCTCCGGGTCGGTCAGGCCCTTGTGCTTGTCCGGCAGCGGGCGCAGGCACTTGGCGGTGAGCTCCCAGCGGTCCACCATCACGGACAGCTCGCCGCGCTTGGAGGTGATCACCTCGCCCTCGACGCCGACCTGGTCGCCCAGGTCGATGTCCGTCTTCCAGGCCGCCAGCCGCTCCGCTCCCAGCTTGTCCAGGGAGAACATCACCTGGAGGTCGCCGGTGCCGTCGCGCAGCGTGGCGAAGCAGAGCTTGCCGCCGGTGCGGGAGAGGATCACCCGGCCGGTGACGCCGGCCCGCTCACCGGTCGCGGTGTCGGGCTCCAGGTCGGGGTGCTTGGCGCGCAGGTCCGCGATGGTGCTGGTGCGGGGGAAGCCGACCGGGTAGGGGTCGACACCGGCCGCCCGGAGCCGGTCCAGCTTCTCGCGCCGGACGCGCATCTGCTCGGGAAGGTCGTCGGTCGCGGGGATGGGGCTCTGATCGCTCACCCCACAAGGGTAGCCAGCCACACACCGTGCTCCGCCACGGGATAACGCAGGAGGGGGACCGCGTCGGCGGTCCCCCTCCTCGGGCGCGGGCGGCTCAGCCGGTGCCGGTGGCGAGTTCGATCTCGTCGGGATCCGGGGCGGCCGGGGGCGCGGGGTGGGCGGGGGGCTTGGGGCGGCGCCCGAAGAGTTCGGCCGGGGTGGGCATCCGGTGCGGGCGGGGCGGGTTCTGGGGGGCGGTGGGCCGCTCGGCGGGGGAGTCGGTGCTGCTCATCGTGATCCGTCCTCCAACAGGGGTGGGGAGACTGCTCGGGGGTGCGGCGGGGCTCGGTACGACGACGAGGTGGCGGGGCTGCCCGGTGGTGAGGGCGAGCCGTTCGCGGACGGCGGCCTCGGCCAGCGCGTGGCAGCGGCCGGCCAGCCGGGAGCGGCGGGCGCGTTCGCCGTGGCCGCACGGCTGGCGGGTCAGCCCGCGCAGCGCGGTGAGGTCCTCCGGGCCGGGCAGGTAGCCGTCGGTCACGGCCTCCTCCAGGCGTTCCAGGTAGCCGGGGGCACTGCCGGGCAGGGCTGCCCGGTAGCGCCCGAGGTCGGCGAGCAGGAAGGCGCGCAGCCGGCCGCCCTCCTGGACGGCCTCGTCGATCGCCTCGGTCAGACGCAGCGCGTCCTGGACGTCCTCCGCCCACAGCTCGGCGCCCGGCCCGGCGAACACCGGACGGTCGGGGAGCTGGAGGTGGACGGGGACGGCGGGGTGCAGGGCTTGGGCGAGGGCGCGGCGCAGCACGCGGACTTCGTCGGCGCTGAAGGCCATGCCGCCGCGCGATCCGTGTGGCGTAGGCATGGGCTGACACTACGTGAGGAATATCCGATTTGTCGGTAGCGTCGCGCCGACGCCCCACGTTCGGCCCGGCGGAATCGGCCGCGGGGGTGGGGGAGGACGCGCGTCGGCGCCCCCCGGACGGACCGGGGGGGCGCCGACGGTGGGCCCTGGGGGCCGGTCAGGCCGGGCGGTTGCGCTCGAAGACCAGGCGCAGGCCGATCAGGGTGAGCCAGGGCTCGTGCACGTCGATGGTGGAGGCCTCGCCGAGGACCAGGGGGGCCAGTCCGCCGGTGGCGATCACCTGGACGTCGTCCGGGTCCTTGGACAGCTCCTTGGCCATCCGGTCGACCAGGCCGTCGACCTGGCCCGCGAAGCCGTACAGGATGCCGGACTGCATGCCCTCGACGGTGTTCTTGCCGATCACGTTGCGGGGCTTGGCCAGCTCGATCTTGCGCAGCTGGGCGCCGCGGAGGCCGAGCGCCTCGACCGAGATCTCGATGCCGGGGGCGATCGCGCCGCCCACGTAGTCGCCGCGGGCGTTGACGGCGTCGAAGGTGGTGGCGGTGCCGAAGTCGACCACGATGCACGGGCCGCCGTACAGGTGGTTGGCGGCCAGGGCGTTGACGATCCGGTCGGCGCCGACCTCCTTGGGGTTGTCCATCAGGACGTGCACCCCGGTCTTCACGCCGGGCTCCACGATCACCGCGGGGACGTCGCCGTAGTAGCGGCGGGTCACCTCGCGCAGCTCGTGGAGCACGGCGGGAACGGACGAGCAGATCGCCAGGCCCTCCACCGCGGCCTCCCGGACCGCGGTGTGGTTGCCCATCAACCCCTGTAGCAGCACTGCCAGTTCATCGGCCGTGCGGCGCGAATCGGTCGAGATCCGCCAATGTTCCACCACGTCCTCGCCGTCGAACAGGCCGAGCGTGGTCTGGGTGTTGCCGACGTCGATGGTGAGGAGCATGGGGCGCTTTCTGCGAGTCGGGACGAGGGTCAGGCGCGCAGGTCGAGGCCGATGTCCAGGATCGGCGAGGAGTGGGTGAGCGCGCCCACCGCCAGGTAGTCGACACCAGTCTGGGCGACCTCGCGCGCGGTGGCCAGGGTCAGGCCGCCGGAGGCCTCCAGCTTCGCCCGGCCGGCCACCAGCTCGACGGCCTCCTTCAGCTGCGGGACGGTGAAGTTGTCCAGCAGGATCAGGTCGGCCCCGGCCGCCAGCACCGGCGGGATCTGCTCCAGGGTGTCGACCTCGATCTCGACCGGCAGGTCGGGGTAGGCGGCCTTGACGGCCCGGAAGGCCTCGGCGACGCCGCCGGCCGCGACCACGTGGTTGTCCTTGACCAGGGCGGCGTCGGACAGGGCCATCCGGTGGTTGGCGCCGCCGCCGCAGCGCACCGCGAACTTCTCCAGCGCGCGCAGGCCCGGGGTCGTCTTGCGGGTGTCCCGGACGACGGCGCCGGTGCCCTCCAGGGCGTCGGCCCAGGCGCGGGTCGCGGTGGCGATGCCGGACAGGTGGCAGAGCAGGTTGAGCGCGCTGCGCTCGGCGGTGAGCAGGTCGCGGGTGCGGGAGCGGACCGACAGCAGCACCTGGCCGGCCTCGACCCGGTCGCCGTCCTGGACGTGCCGCTCGACCTCGAACTCCTCCTCGCAGATCAGCGAGACGACCGCCTCGGCGATCCGCAGGCCGGCCACCACGCCGGCCTGGCGGGCGGTGAAGTCGGCGGTGGCGACGGCCTCGGCGGGCACGGTGGCCACCGAGGTGACGTCCTCGCCGCCGGCCAGGTCCTCGGCCAGCGCCAGGGTGGCGATGTCCTCGACCTCGATCGGGTCCAGTCCGGCCTGCTCCAGCAGCTCGGCCAACTGCGGGTCCAGGCCGGTCTCGTAGCCCTCGCCGTCCCCGCAGGCGCAGCCGTCGCCGCAGCCGCCCTGGGCGTCGGCCAGGGGGAGTTCCTCGTGGGAGTGGGTCATGGTTCTACTGCTCCTCAGGGGTGCTGACGGGGTCGCCGGAGGCGGTGAGGGTGGTGATCAGGTGGCGCCGCCAGTGGGCGTCGTCGCGCTCGGGGAAGTCCTCGCGCCAGTGGCAGCCGCGGGTCTCCTCGCGCTGCGCGGCGGCCGCGACCAGCGCGGTGGAGACCAGCAGCAGGTTGGCGGCCTCCCAGGTCTCCACCCGCGGGTCGGCGGGCTTCTCCTCGGCGACGTGCGTGTGGGCCTGCTCGGCGAGCAGGGCCAGCCCGGCGGCGGCGCCGGCCATCGAGGCGGCCGAGCGCAGCACGCCGGCGCCGCGCGACATCAGCCGCTGGATCTCGGCGCGCGACTCGGGGGCGGGCAGCGGCACCGGCCGTGCGGCGCGGGCGGCGGCGACGTCCACGGCGCGCTCGGGCAGCGCGCCGTGGCGGTGCCGGTCGGCGAGGTCGGCGGCGATCCGCTCGGCGAAGACCAGGCCCTCCAGCAGCGAGTTGGAGGCCAGCCGGTTGGCGCCGTGCACCCCGGTGCAGGCGACCTCGCCGCAGGCGTACAGGCCGGGGACGCTGGTGCGGCCGTGCCGGTCGGTGCGGATGCCGCCGGAGGCGTAGTGCGCGGCCGGGGCGACCGGGATCGGCTCGGTGACCGGGTCGATGCCGTGCGCGCGGCAGGAGGCGAGGATGGTCGGGAAGCGCTGCTCCCACATCTCGGCGCCGAAGTGCCGCCCGTCCAGGTACATGTGCTCGGCGCCCTGCTCCTGCATGCGCCGGGTGATCGCCTTGGCGACGATGTCGCGCGGGGCCAGTTCGGCCAGCTCGTGCTGCCCGAGCATGAAGCGGGTGCCCTGCGCGTCCACCAGGTGGGCGCCCTCGCCGCGGACCGCCTCGGAGACCAGCGGCTGCTGGCCCTCGGCCTCCGGGCCGAGCCAGAGCACGGTCGGGTGGAACTGGACGAACTCCAGGTCGGTGACGGCGGCGCCGGCCCGCAGGGCGAGCGCCACGCCGTCGCCGGTGGAGACCGCCGGGTTGGTGGTGGCGGAGAAGACCTGGCCCATGCCGCCGGTGGCGAGCACCACCGCGCGGGCCCGGACGGCGCCGACGCCGTCGCGCTGGCCCTCGCCCATCACGTGCAGGGTGAGGCCGGCGGCGTGCCCGTCGGCGTCGGTGAGCAGGTCGAGGACGAGGGCGTGCTCGATCAGCTCGACGCCGGGGTCGCTGCGGACGGCTTCCACCAGGGCTCGCGATATCTCGGCGCCGGTGGCGTCCCCGCCGGCGTGCGCGATCCGGCGGCGGTGGTGGCCGCCCTCGCGGGTGAGCAGGATCTCGCCGTCGGTGCCGCGGTCGAAGGCGGCGCCGACGGCGATCAGCCGGCGGACGGCGTCCGGGCCCTCGGTGACCAGGGTGCGCACGGCCTCCTCGTCACAGATCCCGGCGCCGGCCACCAGGGTGTCGTCCAGGTGCTGCGCGGGGGTGTCGCCCTCGCCCAGGGCGGCCGCGATGCCGCCCTGGGCCCAGCGGGTGGAGCCGTCGTCCAGCATCGCCTTGGTGACCACCATGGTCCGCAGACCGGCCTTGCGGGCGTTGAGGGCGACGGTGAGGCCGGCCACCCCGGAGCCGACCACGACCACGTCGGTGGTGGCGGTCCAGCCGGGGGCCGGGGCGGTGAGGCGGTGCGTGGCGGACATGGCGTCAGTGGCTCCTTCAGCGCGCGGCGGTCGGGGCCGCGCCGTTGCCGTCACCGTACGCCTCGTCGCCGCGGAGCAGTCCGGTGCCCTCCGGGGCCTCGGCGGGGTCGCCGCCCAGGCCGGTGATCCGGTTCCGCTCGTCCACGAAGACGATGCTCGGTGCGTAGCCCTTGGCCTCGGCCGTGTCCATCTGCCC
Source organism: Kitasatospora sp. NPDC058492 (assembly GCF_042720685.1). Lineage (NCBI taxonomy): Bacteria > Bacillati > Actinomycetota > Actinomycetes > Kitasatosporales > Streptomycetaceae > Kitasatospora > Kitasatospora sp. NPDC058492. Next base: position 24,644 of record NZ_JBHXMU010000060.1, on the reverse strand, counting down.
GTAGGCGATGAGTATGACCAGGTCGCCGGGGTGGACCAGGCGGGCGGCGGCGCCGTTGATGCCGATCACGCCGGAGCCGCGCGGGCCGGCGATGGTGTAGGTCTCCAGCCGGGCGCCGTTGTTGATGTCGACGATGTGGACCAGCTCGCCGGGGAGCAGGTCGGCGGCGTCGAGCAGGTCCTCGTCCACCGTGACGGAGCCGACGTAGTGCAGGTCGGCCTGGGTCACGGTGGCCCGGTGGATCTTGGACTTGAGCATGGTGCGGAGCATTGCGGGTCACGCCTCCTGTGAGTGCATGCCTAAAGGGGAGCTCTTACCGAACGGGTCCGTGCCGGGTGGCCGGCTGCCCAGGTCCTGTCCGGCCGGACAGGACCTAGCGGCAGATGACGTGGACGTTGTCGATCAGGCGGGTGGAACCCACCGTCGCGGCGACGGCCAGCACCGCCGCGCCCTGGAAGTCGTCCGCCGCTTCGCTGAAGTCGTGCGGGTCGACCAGGGCGAGGTAGTCGAGGGTGATGCCCTCGGCCGCGTCCAGGACCGCCGAGGCGGCCTCGCGGACGGCCTTCGGGCCCTGGGCGGCGGCGTCCCGGCCGGCGAACAGCGCCTTGGAGAGGGCGAGGGCCTGCTCGCGCTCGTCGGCGGAGAGGTAGCGGTTGCGCGAGGAGCGCGCCAGCCCGTCCTCCTCGCGGGCGGTCGGCACCCCGACCACCTCGACGTCGAAGTCCAGGTCGGCGACCATCCGCTGGATGATCGCGAGCTGCTGCGCGTCCTTCTCGCCGAAGAACGCGAAGTCCGGGTCGGTGATGTGCAGCAGCTTGGCGACGACGGTCAGCACGCCGTCGAAGTGGCCGGGGCGGGTGGCGCCCTCGAAGCGCTCGCCCATCGGGCCGGCCGACAGGCGCACCTGCGGCCGGCCGTTCGGGTACACCTCGTCGACGGAGGGCGCGAACACCACGTCGGCGCCGTTCTCCTCGGCCAGCTTCACGTCCTCGTCCAGGCTGCGCGGGTAGCGCTCCAGGTCCTCGGCCGGGCCGAACTGCAGCGGGTTGACGAAGACCGTCACCGCGACCCGGCCCTCCTGGCCGACCTGCTTGCGGGCGGCCCGGATCAGCGCGGCGTGGCCCTCGTGCAGCGCGCCCATGGTCATCACGACGGCGTTGTCGACCGGGCGCTCGTCCGGCCAGAACGCGGCCTCGAAGTCGTCCACGGTGCGGGTGACGACGGCCCGGTGGACCTTCGGCGCCCGCTGGGTCCTGACCGGCTGCTTTCCGCGTGCCATTAGCGATTCTCCTCGTTCAGTACGTCCAGCAGCGCCGCCGCCGACGCTTCGTCGATCGTCCCGTTGGCGAGCGCCCGCTGCGCGGTGGCGCGGGCCATCGCGCGGTAGGCCGCCGGGATGTCCGGGGACACCGTACTGAGCTGCGCCAGGTGGCGCCGCACGGTGCCCGCGTCGCCCCGGGCGACCGGGCCGGTGAGGGCCGCGTCGCCGGAGCGCAGGCTGTTGTCCAGGGCGGCGCCGAGCAGCGGGCCGAGCAGCCGGCCGGGCTCGGCGACGCCGGCCGTGCGCAGCAGGTCCATCGCCTGCGCGACCAGGGTGACCAGGTGGTTCGCGCCGTGCGCGAGGGCCGTGTGGTAGAGCGGGCGGACCTGCTCCGGCACCCACTCCGGCTCGCCGCCCATCTCCACCACCAGCGCCTCGGCGACCGGCCGCAGCTCCTCGGGGGCGGTCACCCCGAACGGGCAGCCGGCCAGCCGGTCCAGGTCGACGGAGGTGCCGGTGAAGGTCATCGCCGGGTGCAGCGCCAGCGGCAGCGCCCCGGCCCGGGTGGCGGGCTCCAGGATGCCGACGCCGTGTGCGCCGGAGGTGTGCACCAGCAGCTGCCCGGGGCGGACGGCGCCGGTCGCGGCGAGGCCGGCCACCAGGTCGGCCAGCGTGTCGTCCGGCACGGTGAGCAGCACCAGGTCGGCGGCGGCCAGCACCTGCGGCGGGGTGACGATCCGCACCCCCGGCAGCAGTGCCTCGGCGCGGCGGCGGGAGGTGGCGGACACCCCGGAGGCGGCGACCACGGTGTGCCCGGCGAGCTGCAGGGCGGCGCCCAGTGCCGGGCCGACCCGGCCGGTGCCGACCACGCCGACGGCCAGCCGGGCCGGGCGGTTGCCGGGGTCGGCCGGGTCGTCGGGGTAGCTCGGGTGGCGCGGGTCGTTCAGGTGGCTCGGATCGCCGAAGCCGTCGGCGAGCGGGGCGAACCCGCCGTCGGCGGCGTGGTCGGCACTGTCGGACGTGTTCACGGCCCGGCCCTCGTCCTTAGCTCCTCGTTCCGGTCCTCTTCGGGTACCGGACGTACCGGCCCATTCTACGGGCGCTCAGCCGGTCCTCCACGGGGTCCTCCACGGGACGCCCGGGGTGCCCGGGGCCGCTCAGTCCGTCGCCCCGGCCCGGATCAGCCCGGCCTCGTAGGCGAGCACCACGGCCTGGACCCGGTCGCGCAGGCCGAGCTTGGCCAGGATCCGGCCGACGTGGGTCTTCACGGTGGCCTCGGAGAGCACCAGCCGGGCCGCGATCTCGCCGTTCGACAGCCCCTGGGCGACCAGCAGGAACACCTCCCGCTCCCGCTCGGTCAGCGGCCCGAGGGCGTCCGAGCCGGGCGCGCTCTGCGGGGTCGGCAGCACCTCGGCGAAGCGGTCGATCATGCGGCGGGTGGTGGTCGGCGCGACCACCGCGTCCCCGCCGTGCACCGCGCGGATCGCGGCCACCAGCTCGGTCGGCGGGACGTCCTTGAGCAGGAAGCCGCTGGCGCCGGCCTTGAGCGCGGCGAAGGCGTACTCGTCCAGGTCGAAGGTGGTCAGGATGAGCACGTGCGGGGCGTTGGGTACGGGGCTGCCGTCCTCGGCCAGGCAGATCCGGCGGGTGGTCTGCACCCCGTCCAGGCGCGGCATCCGCACGTCCATCAGGATCACGTCCACCTGGGTGTGCCGCAGCTCCTCCAGGGCCCGGGCGCCGTCGCCGGCCTCGGCGACGATCTCGATGTCGCCCTGCGACTGCAGGATCATCCGGAAGCCGGTGCGCAGCAGTTCCTGGTCGTCGACGAGCATCACGCGGATGGTCAAGGTGGCTCCTTCAGGGGGCGTCGGGGGGACCGGGGGGTTAGTGGGCCGCCTTGAGCGGCAGGATGGCGCGGATCCGGAAGCCGCCGCCGGGGCGGGGGCCCACGTCGAGGCTGCCGCTGACCATGCCGACCCGCTCGCGCATGCCGATCAGGCCGTGGCCGAGGCCGTCCGTGCCGCCGACGGCCAGTTGCTCGTCGGTGCTGCCGCGGCCGTCGTCCTCGACCAGGACGGCCAGCTCGCGCTCGCCGAAGTCGACCGCGACCCGGGCGTGCACGTCGGGGCCGCCGTGCTTGCGGACGTTGGTCAGCGCCTCCTGGACGATCCGGTAGACCGTCAGCTCGACGCCGCGCGGCAGCTCGCGCGGATGCCCGGAGGTCGCGTAGTCCACCTGCAGCCCGGCCGTGCGGACCTGCTCCAGCAGCTCCGGCAGCTCCTCGACGCCCGGCTGCGGCACGTACTCCTCGGCGGTGTCGGCGGTGCGCAGCACGCCCAGCAGGCGGCGCATCTCGACCAGCGCCTGCCGGCCGGTGGACGCGATCGTGCCGAGCGCCTCCTTCGCCTGCTGCGGCGAGTTGTCGAGCACGTACGCGGCGCCGTCGGCCTGGACGATCATCACCGAGACGTTGTGTGCGACCACGTCGTGCAGCTCGCGGGCGATCCGGGCGCGCTCGGCGGCCACCGCCACCTTGGACTGGGCGTCCCGCTCGCGCTCCAGCCGGGCGGCGCGGTCCTCCAGCTCGGTCAGGTAGGCGCGGCGCACCCTGGTCAGCCGGCCCCATGCCCAGCACAGGATGAACGGGGTGCTCATCAGCAGCGTGATCAGCGCCGCCTCGCCGAAGGAGTACGGGCGGGTGTGGTAGTCCCCGGCGCCGTTGGCGACCGTCTTCAGCGGGTGGAGCTGCCAGAACACCAGGGGCCCGGCGGCCAGCCCGGCGACCAGTGCCAGCCGGGACGTCCACTTCTGGCCGAAGGCGGCGCCGGTGTACGCGAACACCAGGTAGGCGAGGGAGGAGGCGGCCGGGAGAACGTCGGCGGCCACCTGGCCGAGGCCGAGGCCGGTGGCGGCCGCCACGGTGACGTCGGGGAAGCGTCGGCGGAAGACCATCAGCGCGGGCAGCAGCACCGCGATCAGGATCTGTGCGTCGAAGCGCCAGCCGTCGCTGAAACTGTCGTTCGGCAGCAGGCCGACGAAGAGCACCATCGCAGCCCAGGCGGCGTCGACCACCACGGGGTGACGGCGGAGCCAGGCGTTGAGTCGATGCACGTCTCCAGCCTAGGCAGTCACCTGGCGTGTTCAGGTCCGCCGGTAGGGCGATCCGTCCTACTCCGTAGGTCGGAGACGCACCGTACCGGTGGGGAGGGCGCGCCCGGCTGCGGGTAGCGTCCCGCGCTATGACTTGGATGCGGTGGGCGCCCGCCATGGAGCAGGCCCTGTACGACCCGGACGGCGGCTTCTACCGCAGGTCGGAGGGCCCGGCCGGGCACTTCCGCACCTCGGTGCACGCCTCGCCGCGGTTCGCCCGCGCGGTGGCCCGGCTGCTGCTGGAGGTTGACGCCGTCCTAGGCCGTCCGGAGGAGCTGGCCCTCGTCGACGTCGGGGCCGGGCGCGGTGAACTGCTCACCGGGGTGCTGGCCGAACTGCCCGGCGAGGTGCTGGCGCGGCTGCGCCCGTACGGCGTGGAGATCGCGCGGCGCCCGGCGGACCTGCCGTCCACAGCCCTGTGGACGGACGAGGTGCCGCGCGGCGTCACCGGGCTGCTGTTCGCCAACGAATGGCTGGACAACGTGCCGCTGGACGTCGGCGAGGTCGACGACGGCGGGGTGCTGCGCTACCGGGAGGTGGACACCGCGACCGGCGGGGAGCGGCTCGGCGGGCCCGCCTCGGCGGCCGACGCGGCCTGGGCCGAGCGCTGGTGGCCGGTCGGGCACCCCGGGGACTCCGTGGAGTTCGGCGGTACCCGGGACGCCGCCTGGGCGCGGGCCGTCGCCGGGCTGGAGCGCGGCCTGGCCGTCGCCGTCGACTACGGGCACACCGCCGACCGGCGCCCGCTGTTCGGCACCCTGACCGGCTTCCGGGGCGGCCGCGAGGTTTCGCCGGTGCCGGACGGCTCCTGCGACGTCACCGCGCACGTTGCTCTGGACTCCGTCGCCGCACCTGGTCTCCACAGCCTGTGGACAACCCAGCGGGACGCCCTGCGCGCCCTCGGCGTGAGCGGTGCCCGGCCGCCGCTCGCGCTCGCCTCCAGCGACCCGGCCGGCTACCTGCGGGCGCTCGGCGGGGCCGGCGAGGGCGCCGAACTGATCGACCCGGCCGGGCTCGGCGCGTTCGGCTGGCTCGCCCAGGCCGTCCGCATGCCGGTACCGGAGGCCCTGGCCGCCCTGCCGGGGTGGCAGACTCTGACCCCATGAGGGAGACCACGGTCGGCATCGGGGCGGGAGCCGAGAACTTCACCGGCGAGGCGGGCACCACCGACATGGTGCTCAACATCGGCCCGCAGCACCCCGCCACGCACGGCGTGCTGCGGCTGCGGCTGGTGCTCGACGGCGAGCGGATCATCACCGCCGAGCCGGTGATCGGCTACATGCACCGGGGCGCGGAGAAACTGTTCGAGGCCCGCGACTACCGGCAGATCATCATGCTGGCCAACCGGCACGACTGGCTCTCCGCCTTCGGCAACGAGCTCGGCGTCGTCCTCGGCGTCGAGCGGATGCTCGGCATGGAGGTCCCCGAGCGGGCGGTGTGGATCCGCACCCTGCTCGCCGAACTCAACCGGGTGCTCAACCACCTGATGTTCCTCGGCTCCTACCCGCTGGAACTCGGCGGCATCACCCCGATCTTCCACGCCTTCACCGGCCGCGAGGACCTCCAGCACGTCCTGGAGGAGGCCTCCGGCGGGCGCATGCACTACATGTTCAACCGGGTCGGCGGCCTCAAGGAGGACCTCCCGGCCGGCTGGCTCGGCCGCGTCCGCACCGCCGTCGCCACCGTCCGCTCCCAGCTGCCGGTCTTCGAGGACCTCGTCCTCGGCAACGAGATCTTCCGCGCCCGCACCGCCGGCGTCGGCATCCTCACCCGGGCCCAGGCCCAGGCGTACGGCGTCAGCGGCCCGATCGCCCGCGCCAGCGGCCTCGACCTCGACCTGCGCCGCGACGAGCCCTACCTCGCGTACGACTCCGACGAGCTGCGGCAGGTGCTCACCGTGGTCACCCGCGAGGAGGGCGACTGCCTGGCCCGGTTCGAGTGCCTGCTGGAGCAGACCCTCAACTCGCTGGACCTCGCCGTCGCCTGCCTCGACAAGATCGCCACCCTGCCGCCCGGCCCGATCAACCAGCGGCTGCCCAAGGTGCTCAAGGCCCCCGAGGGCAGCACCTACTCCTGGACCGAGAACCCGCTCGGCATCAACGGCTACTACCTGGTCTCGCGCGGCGACAAGACGCCGTGGCGGCTCAAGCTGCGCTCGGCGTCCTTCAACAACGTCCAGGCGCTGACCGAGCTGCTGCCCGGGACGCTGGTCGCGGACATGGTGGCGATCCTCGGGTCGATGTTCTTCGTCGTCGGGGACATCGACAAGTAGGGCCCGGCCCTTCGCGGGCCGGGCCTGCGCAGGCCCGTGCTTTTCGGGCCCGGTGCTTCCCGGGCTCAGCCCTTCTTCGGCCGCTTGGCCGGGTCGGCCGGGTGCGGGGCCACCTTGCGGTCGCCCTTGGTGGCGATCCGCTCCGCGCACAGGCCGGCCAGCACGTCGTACGCCGCCTTGCCCATCAGCTCGGTCAGCTCGGGGCGGTAGCTGACGTACACCGGGTCCGGCCCCTGGTGCGCCGCCGGGCTGCCGGTGCACCACCAGTGCAGGTCGTGGCCGCCCGGGCCCCAGCCGCGGCGGTCGTACTCGCCGATCGAGACCTGGAGGTAGCGGGTGTCGTCCGGCCGGTCGATCCAGTCGTAGGTGCGGCGGACCGGCAGCTGCCAGCAGACGTCCGGCTTCGTCTCCAGCGGCTCCCGGCCCTCCTTGAGCGCCAGCGCGTGCAGCGCGCAGCCGGCGCCGCCCGCGAAGCCGGGGCTGTTCACGAAGATGCACGCCCCGCCGACCCGGCGGGTCTGGCGGTCGCCGTCCTCGTCGAGCATGGTGATGCCGCCGTCGGACGTGATCCGGCCCGCGGCGTCGGTGCCGTGCGCGAAGTTCTCCCACAGCTCGGGCGTCAGCCGCGCCGCGTGGCCGAGGACGCGCTTCTCGTCGTCCTCGTCCGAGTAGTGCGCGCCCAGCGTGCAGCAGCCGTCCGACTCGCCGCGGCCCTCGCGGATGCCGTGGCAGCCCTGGCCGAAGACGCAACCCCAGCGGGAGGTCAGCCAGGTGAGGTCACAGCGGAACACCTGCTCCTCGTCGTCGGGGTCGGCGAACTCGACCCAGGCGCGCGGGAAGTCGAGCGGGACCTCGTCACGGGGGATCCCGCCGAGCGGGCTCTCGCCGCGCAGGGTCGGCATCGCCAGGTCGACGGGGGCGGGGGAGGCCTTGGACTTCTTCTTGGACGTTTCTGCTGGTGCCACCCGGCAAGGGTAGAGCCTTCGGGCCGGCCGGCCGGGACCCGTCCGGGTGATCCGGGGTGCGCCGTGGCGTCGGCGAGGGCCGGCCGACCGCAGGCTGGAGGGAACCGGGCGCCACTGTCGGGTTGTCAGATCAGTTTGATGATCTCGCGTCGACCCGTATTGGATGCCCTGGAACACCCCGGATCACCACTGGAGCACCGAGCCGTGACCGCCTCGCCCCGCGCCGCCCACACGGCCGTCCTCGCCGCCCTCGCGGTCCTGGCCGCCGGGTGCGCCTCCGCGCCCGCGCTGCGGGCCCGGACGGCCGCCGCCGCTCCGCCGTGCGACGCCCCGGTGGTGATCGGTCACCGGGGTGCCCCGCGCAACGCCCCCGAGAACACCATGGCCTCCTTCGAAACCGCCCTCGACCAGGGCGCCGACTGGCTGGAGACCGACGTCCAGACCACCAGGGACGGCGTCCCGGTGCTGATGCACGACCCCACGGTGGACCGCACCACCAACGGCAAGGGCGCCGTCGCCGACCTCACCGCCGCCCAGATCGCCGCCCTCGGAGTGACCGTCGGCCCCGGCCCCACCGAGCCCGTCCCCACCCTCCAGGAACTGCTCAAGCGCCTCTCCGACAGCAACGCCACCCTGCTGATGGAGATCAAGTGGCAGCGCGCCGAGGACGTCACCCGGATCGCCCGGATCGCCGCCGCCAGCGGTGCCAGGGTCGTCCTCTACTCGTTCTCGGCGGAGCACCTGCGCCAGGCCCACGCCGCCGCGCCCGCCCTGCCGGTCGTGCTGATCCAGGGCTCCGCGATCGCCGAGGACCCGGGCGACCTGCCGCTGCGCGGCATCGCCCTGGACGCGGCGCTGGCCAGCGCCTCCCGGATCGCCGCCGAGCGCAAGGCGGGCCGCGAGGTGTACGTCTGGACGCTCGACGACGAGGAGTCCTGGCAGCTGATGTCGGCCCGGGACGCGGACGGCCTGATCACGGACACCCCGGGCCGGGCCCGCCGCTGGGTGGACACCAACTGCCGCCCCGAGCGCCGGGCCGGACCGCGCGGCCACTGAGGGCGTCCGGTCGCCGGAGGCGGGGTACGGGCGGGACCAGTGTGAAGACGGTCGAGACCGGTTTCGTCCGGGGCCGGATCGCGTAGCGTGGAGAGTTATGCGACTCGGTGTACTCGACGTAGGTTCCAACACCGTCCACTTCCTCGTGGTGGACGCCCATCCGGGTGCCGCCCCGCTGCCCGCGTACTCGCACAAGGCCGAGCTGCGGCTGGCCGAACTGCTCGACGACGACGGCGCGATAAGCGAGGCAGGCGTCGAGCGGCTGGTCGGCCACATCGCCTCGTCGCTGCGGGTCGCGGAGGACAAGGGCGTCGTCGACATCCTGCCGTTCGCCACCTCCGCCGTCCGGGAGGCCGCCAACGGCGAGGAGGTGCTGCGCCGGGTCGCCACGGAGACCGGGGTGGAGCTGCGGGTGCTGTCCGGGCAGGACGAGGCCCGGCTCACCTTCCTGGCCGTCCGGCGCTGGTTCGGCTGGTCCTCGGGCCGACTGCTCAACCTGGACATCGGCGGCGGCTCGCTGGAGATCGCCTGCGGTCAGGACGAGCAGCCCGACGTCGCCTGCTCGCTGCCGCTGGGCGCCGGCCGGCTCACCGCCCGCTGGCTGCCCGGCGACATCGCCGACCCGGACGGGCTGCGCGGGCTGAGACGCCACATCCGGGCCGAGATGGCCACCGTCGTGGGCGAGGTCGCCCGGCTCGGCGCGCCGCAGCACGCCGTCGCCACCTCCAAGACCTTCAAGCAGCTGGCCCGGATGACCGGCGCCGCCCCCGCCGACGCCGGCCCGTACGCCGACCGCCGGCTCACCCGCAGCGGGCTGTCCGCCTGGCTGCCGCGACTGTCCTCGATGACCGTCGAGGAACGGGCGCGGATCCCCGGCGTCTCCGAGGGCCGCGCCAAGCAGCTGCTGGCCGGGGCACTGGTCGCGGACGCCGCGATGGACCTGTTCGGCCTCGACGAGCTGGACGTCTGCCCGTGGGCGCTGCGCGAGGGCATCATCCTGCGCCGCCTGGACGCCATGGACGGCGCCGCCGACCGCCGCCGCCCGGCCCTCACCCCGTAGGGCCCGCGCGCCGCAGGGCTCCACACCGTGGGCCCCATGGCCCGTCCGGCGGCTCCCGCCGGGGCCGGCCGGGGATCCGGTCCCGTTCGGAGCGCGGTCCGCTTACGCTGTCTCCCGTGGCGCAACCAGCGGGTGAGGACGGGACGCGGGAGGGCCGCGCTCCCGGGGACGGGCAGCCGCGGCCGGACGGCCCGCGCCGCAAACTCGGCAAGGCCGTCAAGGGTGCCACCGGGGCGCAGGCCGCGAAGGCCGTCGAGGCGGCCCGGCGCACCGGGCGCAAGAGCGCGGCGCGCAAGGCCGCCGAGCAGTCGCCCGCGCCCGAGGCGAAGAGGCCCGCGGGGGACACGTCCGAGGCGAAGCAGCCTGCCGGGGCGAAGCCCGACGCGCGGAAGTCCGGGACGCGGAAGGCCGCCGCGACGGCCGCCCCCCGGGAGACCCGCACCGCCCGGGCCGCCGGCGCCGCCAAGGCCGCCGTCCAGTCGGTGCGCTCGGTCAAGGCCGCCCGGCGCGACGCCGCCCGCCCGCCGCTGCTGCGCACCACCGACCGGCTGGTGCTGCCCTCGCACCCGGCCCTGCACATCCCCGACACCAAGGTGGTCCTGTCCACCGCGTCGGTGTACCCGGCGGGCACCGCCGTCGCCTTCGAGCTGGCCGCCAAGCTCGGCTACGACGGGGTCGAGGTGATGGTCTGGAACGACCCGGTCAGCCAGGACATCGACGCCCTGCGCCGCCTCTCCGACGCCCACCAGCTGCCGATCCTGGCCGTGCACGCGCCCTGCCTGCTGATCACCCAGCGGGTGTGGACCACCGACCCGTGGACCAAGCTGGTCCGGGCCCGGGCGGCGGCCGAGAAGCTCGGCGCGAGCGCCGTCGTGGTCCATCCGCCGTTCCGCTGGCAGCGCCAGTACGCCCGGGACTTCGTGACGGGCATCAACCGGATGGCGGGCGAGACCGACGTCCGCTTCGCGGTGGAGAACATGTACCCGTGGCGCTACCGCGACCGCGAGGTGCTGGCCTACGCGCCGGGCTGGGACGTCACCGACGAGGAGTACCGGCACTTCACCATCGACCTCTCGCACGTCGCCACCTCCCGGATCGACGCGTTCGCCATGGTCGAGCGGATGGGCGACCGGCTCGCCCACATCCACCTCGCCGACGGCAGCGGCTCCGGCAAGGACGAACACCTGATCCCGGGCCGCGGCAAGCAGCCCTGTGCCGAACTGCTGGAGCACCTGGCCCGTACCGGTTTCGACGGCCACGTGGTGCTGGAGGTCAACACCCGCCGCTCCGCGTCCCCCGCCGAACGCGAGGCCGACCTGGCCGAGGCGCTCGCCTTCACCCGCTTGCACCTGGCCACCCCCTCGCGCGTACGCTGAGGAGCCGCGCCCGGCTGGGTGCGAACTTCCTTGGGTAGGGGGAGAGATGACGGATCAACAGGGCTTCCGGGAGATCGCCGAGAGCTTCGGCGGGGTTGCCGCCGAGTACGACCGGGGCCGCCCCGGCTACCCGGACGGGCTGTTCGAGGCGCTGGAGCGGTTGTCCGGCCGCAGCCTCAAGGGCGCCCGGGTGCTGGACATCGGCGCCGGCACCGGCATCGCCACCCGGCTGCTGGCCGCGCGCGGCGCCGACGTCGTCGCGGTGGAGCCCAACGCGGGCATGGCCGCCCAGTTCCTGGCCTCCTCGCCGGGCCTGCCGCTGGTCAGGGCCGGCGGTGACGAACTGCCGTTCCACGACGACTCCGCGGACCTGATCAGCTACGCCCAGTCCTTCCACTGGACCCGCACCGAACGGGCCATCCCCGAGGCGATCCGGGTGCTGCGGCCCGGTGGCGCCCTCGCCGTCTGGTGGAACGTGCACGACGAGACCGTGCCCTGGGTCCGGGCCCGGGTGGAGCGGCTGAGCGCCGCGCTGCCCAACTACCACGGCTACGGCCGGGTCGCCGAGTTCACCGCCCTCCTCGCCCCGGCCGGGCTGACGGTCGAACGCGCGGTGCTGCGCTGGGAGCGGCGGGCCACCGTCGACCACGTGCTCGACGACCTGGTCTCCCGCTCGTTCATGGCCGCGCTGTCCCCCGCCGAGCGCGAACCGGTGCTGGCCGTCGAGCGGCATGCGATGATCGCCGAGTTCCCCGACGGCTGGGTGGTCGAGCCCTACGTCCTGGAGCTGGCGGTGGGCATCACCCCGGTCTGACCTGCACCTTGCCCGACCCACACCCCGCCTGACCCGCACCCCGCCCGGAACACGCCGCGCCCGGACGGCCCGCCCGCGTGCCCGCATCGCGGACGGACCGTCCGCCGCCTGGACGGCGGGCGTAGGCTCGGTAGCCACAGCGGCCCCCGCATCCTCCTACCGGCGGGGCGCCGGCGAGAGCCCCGAAGGAGTGGAGCACAGTGCCCGAGCTGAGGTCCCGTACGGTCACCCACGGTCGCAACATGGCAGGCGCCCGGGCGCTTCTCCGGGCCGCCGGCGTAGCCCGCGAGGACTTCGGCAAGCCGATCATCGCGGTCGCCAACTCCTTCACCGAGTTCGTCCCGGGCCACACCCACCTCCAGCCGGTCGGCCGGATCGTCTCCGAGGCGATCAAGCAGGCGGGCGGCATCCCGCGCGAGTTCAACACCATCGCCGTGGACGACGGCATCGCGATGGGCCACGGCGGCATGCTCTACTCGCTGCCCTCGCGCGACCTGATCGCCGACTCGGTCGAGTACATGGTCAACGCGCACTGCGCCGACGCGCTGATCTGCATCTCCAACTGCGACAAGATCACCCCGGGCATGCTGATGGCCGCGCTGCGCCTGAACATCCCGACCGTCTTCGTCTCCGGCGGCCCGATGGAGGCCGGCAAGGCCACCCTCGTCGACGGCACCGTGCGCAGGCTCGACCTGATCGACGCGATCTCCCAGGCGGCCAACGAGAACGTCTCCGACGAGGACATCGCGATCATCGAGGAGAACGCCTGCCCCACCTGCGGCTCGTGCTCCGGCATGTTCACCGCCAACTCGATGAACTGCCTCACCGAGGCCATCGGCCTCTCACTGCCCGGCAACGGCTCCGTCCTCGCCACCCACACCGCCCGCAAGGCCCTGTACGAGCGGGCCGGGCGGGCGGTCGTCGAGATCGCCGACCGCCACTACGGCCAGGACGACGCCTCGGTGCTGCCCCGCGCGATCGCCACCCGCGCCGCCTTCGAGAACGCGATGGCCCTGGACATCGCCATGGGCGGCTCGACCAACACCATCCTGCACCTGCTCGCCGCCGCCCAGGAGGCCGAGCTGGACTTCGACCTGCGGGCCATCGACGCCGTCTCCCGCCGGGTGCCCTGCCTGTCCAAGGTCGCGCCCAACGGCTCGTACTACATGGAGGACGTGCACCGGGCCGGCGGCGTCCCCGCCATCCTCGGCGAGCTGTACCGCGGCGGAATGCTCAACGAGGACGTCCACACCGTCCACTCCGACTCGCTCGCCGAGTGGCTCAAGACCTGGGACGTGCGCGGCGGTTCGCCCTCCGCCGAGGCCGTCGAACTGTGGCACGCCGCCCCCGGCTGCGTCCGCTCCGCCGAGGCCTTCTCGCAGTCCGAGCGCTGGGAGTCGCTGGACACCGACGCCGCCAAGGGCTGCATCCGCAGCGTCGAGCACGCCTACTCGGTCGAGGGCGGCCTCGCCGTCCTGCACGGCAACCTCGCCGAGGACGGCTGCATCGTGAAGACCGCCGGCGTCGACGAGTCGATCTGGACCTTCAGCGGCCCGGCCGTGGTCGTCGAGTCCCAGGACGACGCCGTCGAGGCGATCCTCGCCAAGCGGGTCAAGGAGGGCGACGTCGTCGTCATCCGCTACGAGGGCCCCAAGGGCGGCCCGGGCATGCAGGAGATGCTCTACCCGACGTCCTTCCTCAAGGGCCGCGGCCTCGGCAAGGCCTGCGCGCTGGTCACCGACGGCCGCTTCTCCGGCGGCACCTCCGGCCTGTCCATCGGCCACGCCTCCCCGGAGGCCGCCTCCGGCGGCACCATCGCCCTGGTCGAGGACGGCGACACCATCGCCATCGACATCCCCGGCCGGAGCATCTCCCTGGAGGTGCCCGACGAGGTCCTGGCCGAGCGCCGCCGCGCCCTGGAGGCCGCGGGCGGCTACCGCCCGAAGAACCGCGACCGCCAGGTCAGCCAGGCCCTGCGCGCCTACGCAGCGATGGCCACCTCCGCCGACAAGGGCGCCGTCCGCGACGTCACCAAGCTCGGCTGAGCCCCGCGGCACCGCAGCACCGCAGGAGCCGTCCCGCAGGCCGGGGCGGCTCCTCGCGCGTTGGGTGATAATCGACCCCGTGAGCGAGCAGCCCCCCACCCCCGCACCCAAGCCCGCCGGCGCCCCCGAGCCGGAGCCGATCCGCTGGTTCGGCACCAGCTGGGTGAACCGGGACAACGGCTACTGGCTGCGCCGCGTCGCCGTGTCGGCCGGTGCGCTGGTCACGACCGCCGTCGCCGTCCTGCTGCTGCGCTTCGGGGTCGAGGGCGTCGCCCTCTCCGACGGCGGCGGCTTCCTGAACGGGCTGCTGACGGCCGCGATCGCGGTCTGCTCGATGATGTGCGTCATGCGCACCTGGAAGGTCCTCACCGAGGGCAAGGACCAGCTGAGCGGCTGGATGGCCGAGGACAAGTCGCTCGGCGCGGTCTGGCTCATCGGCGGCGCCGGCAGCCTGGCCGCCTACTTCGCCCGCAGCCTGGTCGAGGCCCCCGGCGAGGCGGTCAGGCGCTCCTCGTACGAGCGGGCCGTCGCCCAGTACGAGAAGCGCCAGGCGGGCCGCAGCGGCCGGCCCGGCACCAAGGCGCCGGGCCGGGGCAAGCGCCGGGGCTGAGCCTCAGAGGCGGCTGGCCGCGCCGCACTCGTCGCGGGTCGACAGGTCCTTGCGGCGGTCGTACGGGTCGGTCGTGGGGCCGGTCGGACGGCTGCCCGGGGCGTCCGGCGACTGCGCCGCGAACTGGTCGAACTCCGGGTGGTAGTAGCCGTCGTAGACGTCGCAGGACGAGTTGGCGGACTCCGACCCGCCGCCCTCGCCGAACACGAGCTTCTTCGGGTTGACCCGGTAGCGGGCCGGGTCGTAGAAGCGGAAGTTCTCGACCCGGCGCACGATCGTGCGCGTGGTCCAGGTGTCCCCGGCCACGTCGGCCGTCGGCACCAGCAGACCCACCGGCTTGGCCGTGCCGTCCTTCGGCGCGGCCGGCTTCGTCGGCGGCTGCCCGCCCGTCGGCGGCTGGGGTGACGCGGCGCGCTTGGCGGCGTCCGGGCCGGGGCGCATCGCGTACACGTAGCTGAAGTCGGCGTGGACGAGGAGGCCCTTGTCCCCGTCGCCCTCGAAGGTGATCCGGCCCTGCACCTTGACCGTGTCGCCCACCTGGACGGCCTCGCGCTGGTCGAAGCGGCTGAACCAGGTGGTCGGGTCGGTGTCCTTGGCGGGGTTGGCCAGCGCGTTGATCGCGCGGTCCCGGTCCTCCCGGTCCAGCAGCGCCAGGGCGGCTTCCGGCCGGCCGCCCGCGATCACCTGCGGGTCCAGGTTGGCGGCGGTCAGGTAGTCCTTGACCAACTGCAGCTGGGCGCCGACCTGTTCGGCGGAGAACACGCCGGTGGCCCGGGCGTCGGGCAGGACGAAGGCCTCCGCGCCGTTCGGCCAGCCCTCGGCGACGGAACCGGCCCACGGGTGGTCCACGGTCGGCTGCTGCTCGTCGACCTTCGGCGGCGCGGCGGTCGGCTGGGCCGTCTCCGGGGCGACGGTGGGCACGGGGGTGTGGGCGTTCGAGGAGCCCCCGCCGTAGTGGTCGGAGTACCAGCTGCGCAGCCCGTCGAGGTTCAGGGCCGCGAGCAGCACCGCGATGGTCAGCACGACGTACAGCGGCGCGCGCCAGTCCAGCCGGCGGCGGCGCGGGCGCGGGTTGCCCCAGGGGTCGGTCACCGGGGGCTTCGGCGTGCGGCCGAACCGGCGGCCGGCCTTGGCCGGGCCGTCGTTGACCGAGCGGCGGCCGCCCGGGTCGACCGGCGGGGTGTGCTTCCATCGGGCGGCCAGCATCCGGGTGCGCCCGGACTGCTCGGTGACGGCGGCCCCCTTGACGAACTCCTCGTCCAGGACGAGGTCGGCGAACGGGTCCTTCCCGCCCGCTCCGGACGGGTCGGACCCGCCCGGCTCACGGCCCTCGGCGGGGCGCGGTTGTGGATCTTCGGCTATCGGCATCGCGCCAGTATGCCGACGGGGTGTGACGATTCGTCGATCGGGGGCACACCTTGTGGTGAACTCGTGCGCGGGCGCGGCGATCCGTCCCGGCCTGTGCCGTTCCGGCCGGGTCCGGGCGAGTCCGGGCCGCCCTGTGGGGGCGTCAGTCCTTGGTGCGGGCCTGCTTCACCGACCCCACGATCCCGGCGACGGCCAGCAGGATGCCGGCCGGCAGCAGCGCCAGGAAGAACGCGCCGAACAGGCCCGCGTCCCCGAGCAGCAGCTGCGCCAGCATGTCCAGCACCAGCAGCCCGCCGGCCGCCGGGAGGGCCGACTGCCACGGGTGGTCGTTCGCCCAGCGGCGCAGCCGCCGTTCGGAGGTGTCGCGGCGCAGCTGCCCGCCGACGGTGCCGACCAGGAAGAAGAAGAACAGGGCCCAGCCGGCCGGCCCGGCCAGCATGCCCAGTGACCAGTGCCCGGAGATCGCGTCGATCCCCAGGGCGGTCGCACCCACCACCGCACCGACCCCCGCGGCCGTCCGCCACGGTCCCACGGTCGCCGAGGCGACGGCGAGTTGCCGGTTCTCACGTCGGGACATTTCGTCGTGTGCCATGACTCCACGGTGCTCCCGCGCGGCGCCGGAGGCCATAGGGGAAACCCCCGAGATTCTCCCTAGGGACGAGGTCGGGCAATTCGTCGCCGACCACGGGCTGGACGGTCCCGGCGGGTGCCCCCGCGCGGTGCGAGGATGGCCGCAGTACCGAGGTAAGGAGCGGCCATGGGCGCCAGCGCAGCACACGGACAGAAGATCGCCTTCCTGGGCACGGGCAAGATCGGCGAGGCCCTGCTCTCCGGCCTGCTGCGGGCCGGCAAGGACCCGGCGGACGTCCTGGTGACCGCCCGCCGCCCCGAGCGCGCCGCCGAACTCGCCGCCCGCTACGGCGTGGTGGCCGCCTCCAACGCCGAGGCCGCCAAGCTCGCCGACACCCTGATCCTCGCCGTCAAGCCGCAGGACATGGGCACCCTGCTGGAGGAGCTGGCCCCGCACGTCGGCGCGGACCGGCTGGTGATCTCGGCCGCGGCCGGCATCCCCACCGCCTGGTTCGAGGAGCGGCTGGCGGCCGGCACCCCGGTGGTCCGGGTGATGCCCAACACGCCGGTCCTGGTGGACGAGGGGATGAGCGTCATCTCCGGCGGCTCGCACGCCACCGAGGAGCACCTGGAGCGGGCCGAGGAGATCTTCAGCTCGGTCGGCAAGGCGCTGCGGCTGCCCGAGGCCCAGCAGGACGCGGCCACCGCGCTCTCCGGCTCCGGCCCGGCCTACTTCTACTTCCTGGTCGAGGCGATGACCGACGCCGGCATCCTGCTCGGCCTGCCCCGGCAGGTGGCGCACGACCTGATCGTGCAGTCCGCGATCGGCGCCTCGGTGATGCTGCGCGACTCCGGCGAGCACCCGGTGAAGCTGCGCGAGGCCGTCACCTCCCCGGCCGGCACCACGATCGCGGCCATCCGCGAGCTGGAGAACCACGGGGTGCGGGCCGCGCTGCTGGGCGCCCTGGAGGCGGCCCGGGACCGCTCCCGGGAGCTCGCCTCCGGGGGCAAGTAGCCGACTGGGTAGGCTCGACGGCATGGCCTACGACCTGGTGATCTTCGACAACGACGGTGTCCTGGTGGACAGCGAGCCGCTCTCCAACCGGGTGCTGGCCGCGTACCTGACCGAACTCGGCTACCCGACCACGGTCGAGGACTCCTACCGGGACTTCATGGGCTGCGCCGCCCACCGCATCCACGACGTGATCGCCGAGCGGTACGACGGCGCGACGCTGCCGGAGGGCTTCGACGAGCTGTTCCACGGCCGGGTCTTCGACGCGTTCGGCACCGAGCTGACGGCCGTCCGGGGTGCGGAGCTGCTGCTGAAGGAACTGCGGCAGCGCTCCGTCCCCTACTGCCTGGCCTCCTCGGCGCACCACGTGTGGATCCGCACCGCGCTGGACGTCACCGGCCTGCGCGGGTACGTCGCCGAGGAGCGGATCTTCAGCGCCCAGGACGTCGGCGTGGGCAAGCCCGCGCCGGACCTCTTCCTGCACGCCGCCCGCACCCTCGGCGTCGACCCGGCCCGCTGCCTGGTCGTCGAGGACAGCCCCAACGGCGTGCTGGCGGCCCGGGCCGCGGGCATGGGCGTGTACGGCTACACCGCGCTCACCGACCCGGCGAAGCTGACCGCCGCCGGGGCCACCGGGCTGATCGCCGACCTCTCCGAGGTCACCGCCCTGCTCTGACCCGCCCTGCTCCGACCCGCCCCGCTCCGACCCGCCCCGCTCCGACCCGTTCCGCCCGGCTCTCCGCCCGGCCTGGTGCCCGACGGAGGAAAGTCCCTGCGCGACCCCTCCCGCAATCGCGGTCCACCGCCTACGCTCTCGCCAACATCGTCGTACCGGCCAGTAGCGAGGTCCGTCATGAGTGCCGCGTCACCCGCGATCCCGCCCGGCCTGCGCGCCGGGCGGGCCGCGCTCGCCGTCAGCTTCCTGCTCCAGGGCACCACCTTCGCGCTGCTGGTCACCTGCATTCCGGAGATCCAGCACCGGTACGGGCTGAGCGACGCGCTGCTGCCGCTGTTCCTGGCCGCGGTGCCGATCCTCGCCGGGGTCGGCTCGATCACCTCCGAGCAGCTGGTGAAGCGCACCGGCGCGCGGGCCGTGCTGCGGGTCGTCCAGCCGCTGGTCTGCCTCAGCCTCGCGGGCGCCGGCCTCGGCGACACGCTCTGGCAACTCGCCGTCGCGCTCGGGGCGTTCGGCCTGCTGGTGGGCGCGCTCGACGCGAGCATGAACATGCTGGGGGTGGGCCTGCAGCACCGCTACGGCCGCTCGATCATGATCGGCTTCCACGCCGCGTTCAGCCTCGGCGGCATCCTCGGGGCGGCCCTCGCCGGCCTCGGCTCGCACTACGACCTCGGCCTGCCAGTGCTGTTCGGCACGGCCGCGGCGGTGATCGCCCCGCTGGCCCTGCTGACCGGCACCCGATTCGCCGGACCGGCCGAACTCGGGGACGCCGTACGGGAGGCCGCCGAGGCCGCCGCGCGGTCCATCCCCTGGCGGCCGCTGCTGCCGCTGTGCCTGGCGATGGCGTTCGCGTACATCGCCGACGCCTCGGTCTCCAACTACAGCGTCAAGTACCTCACCGACGGCCTGGGCAGCGCCGCGGACGTCGCCAAGCTGTCCTACCTCGGCTACATGGTCGCGATGTTGCTGGGCCGCGCGCTGGGCGACCGCGCCGTGCAGCGCTGGGGCGCCGTCCCGGTGGTCCGGGCCGGTGCCGGGCTGGCCGCGCTCGGCTTCGCGCTGGCCGCCGCCGCGCCCACCGCCTGGGTGGGGATCGCCGGTTTCACCGTGCTCGGCTTCGGCATCTGCGCGATCATCCCGCAGGTGTTCGCGGCCGGGGGCCGGCTGTTCCCGGCCGACTCGGACGCCGCGGTGGCCCGGCTGAACCTCTTCAACTACGTGGGCTTCCTGATCGGTTCGCCGCTGGTCGGGACGATCGCCGACGCGAGTTCGTACCGCTGGGCGCTGCTCGCCCCGATGCTGCTGGTGCTCGCCGTCCTGCCGCTGGCCGAGCGCTTCGCCCCGGCCCCGGCGCTCGCCCCCGCCAGGGTGTGACGGGGGCGAGCTGGGGCGGGAAGGGAGGTCAGCCGATCACGGTGGCCAGCTCGGGCAGGCCGTTGGCCCACAGCTGGTCCTTGATGCCACCACCCGACTGGTAGTACTCGTAGTAGACGTACGGTGCCCAGTTCAGGGTGTACGGCCCGGTCCAGGTCGGGGCCGAGGTGATCTGGACGGTGACCGCGACGGTGCGGGTCTCGCCCGGGGCGATCGGCGCCCGGAAGTGGAAGTTCGCGTTGTTCCCGCTGACGGCGCAGTCGGTGGAGTCACCGGAGCACCCGGTGACCGTGAACGCGCCGGTCTGCTGGTTGGCCGGCCAGATCGGCTGGATGTACTCGTAGGCGAAGTAGATGTCGGTGGTCTCGGTGTTGGTGAGCGAGAGCGTCAGGGTCAGCTGGTCGCCCGGCGCCGCCGTCTTCTTGTCGACGGCGAACGAGCTGCCGCTGACCGCGGCGGAGGCCGGCTGGGCGGCAAAGAGCAGGCCAAGTCCCAGTAATGCAGCGAGAATTACCCCAAGGCGTTGCGCGCTGAATGGCTTCATGGCGGAGAGGATATGAAGTCGTGAAGGTTTTGTCTGTAGGGCCTCCGCGGGGGCCCTGAGCCCCGCCCCCGGCGCGCCCTGGACAAGGCCCGGCCACCCCCACCCGCTACGGTGGAGGCCATGCCCGACGCCGAGCGTGACACCCCCTGCGGCCTGCACCTCTTCTGGGACGAGGCCGTCACCGCCTACGACTTCGGCCCCGGCCACCCGATGGACCCGACCCGGCTGGCGCTCACCATGCGCCTGGTCGAGGCCCTCGGACTGGACGCCGGGCCCGGGGTGACGGTGCGGGCCGCACCGCCCGCCGGCGAGTCCACCCTGCGGCTGGTGCACACCCGGGAGTACGTCGAGGCGGTCAAATACGCCGCCGCCCACCCCGACGAGTCGGATCCCCGGCACGGGCTCGGCACCGACGACAACTGGGCTTTCCCCGCGATCCATTCGGCCTCCGCGCTGATCGCCGGTCAGTCCGTGGCCGCCGCCGAGGCGGTCTGGCGCGGGGAGACCCCGCACGCGGTGAACTTCGCCGGCGGGCTGCACCACGCGATGCCCGCCAAGGCCTCGGGCTTCTGCGTCTACAACGACCCGGCGCTGGCCGTCGCCCGGCTGCTCGAACTCGGCGCCGAGCGGGTCGCCTACGTCGACGTGGACGTCCACCACGGGGACGGCGTCCAGCAGGCCTTCTGGAACGACCCCAGGGTGCTCACGATCTCGCTCCACGAGCACCCCGCCACGCTCTTCCCGCAGACCGGCTGGCCCACCGAGACCGGCGGCCCGGACGCCCCCGGCTCCGCCGCCAACCTGCCGCTGCCGGCCGGCACCGGCGACGCCGGCTGGCTGCGCGCCTTCCACGCCGTGGTGCCCGAACTGCTCACCGCCTTCCGCCCGCAGGTCCTGGTCACCCAGCACGGTGCCGACACCCACCTGGAGGACCCGCTCGCCCACCTCGCCGTCACGCTGGACGCCCAGCGGATGATCGCCGAGGAACTGCACGACCTCGCCCACCAGCTCACCGGCGGCCGCTGGATCGCCACCGGCGGGGGCGGCTACGCCGTCGTGGACGTCGTCCCGCGCACCTGGACCCACCTGGTCGCCACCGCCGCCGGACGGCCCGTCGACCCGGCCACCGAGACCCCCGAGTCCTGGCGCGCCGAGGTCTACCGCCGCACCCGCCGGCCCGCCCCGCTGCGGATGACCGACGGCGCCCGACCGGTCTGGCGCGACTTCGACGCGGGTTACGATCCGGCCGACCGACTCGATCAGGCCATCCTCGCCAGCCGCCGCGCGGTGTTCCCCCACCTCGGACTCCTGGCCTGAGACCGGCCTCCCGGCCCAGGTGCGGGTGGGCCGTGCGTATGCCCGCTCCCGCGTTCCGCCGAGTGACTACGTACTGCAACAGTCCTATCTCTCACCGTACGAGGACCGCACCTCCCCTCTTCCCACTGGTACCACCCATAACTACTCTGGGGATACACGTGTGCCGGTGGAGTCACCGGAGGGGAAGCCGGTGCCTTGCACACGGGTGAAGGGTCGGGTGATGGTCATGAGTTCCGGCGAACGCCCCTTGCAGGAAGTCGTCTTCCTGACCGTGGCGGAGGTTGCCTCGGTCATGCGGGTGTCGAAGATGACGGTGTACCGGTTGGTGCACAGCGGAGAGCTGCCGGCCATCAGGGTCGGGCGGTCCTTCCGGGTGCCCCAGCAGGCGGTGCACGAGTACCTCAAGGAGTCCTACGTGAGGCTTGAGAGCGCGTAGTTCCGGGTGGGCGGGGGTGGGGCCGCAGCTGCGGATCCCACCCCCGTTCGCCGGGGATTCCCCGCGAGTTTCCCGGTCACCGGGAGCACGATTACGGCCCAGGGCCCGTGGACGGTAGGCTAGGCCGTCCGTCAGTCGTATGGACTCCGTCTCTCACGGGCGCGAGTCTCAGTGAGCGAGGGTTGTTCCGTGGGCTCTGTCATCAAGAAGCGTCGCAAGCGTATGGCCAAGAAGAAGCACCGCAAGCTTCTGAAGAGGACCAGGGTCCAGCGTCGCAACAAGAAGTAACGCCTGAGCCTGCGCTTCGGCCCCGCCCAGGCGGGGGTTATTCGCGGACTCGCGTACAACGGCGCAGGAAGAAGTAGTGCGCCCCGCCTTGGCGGGGTTCAGGCGTTCCACCGCCCGCCCAGGCCTCGGCCTGGGCGGGCGGTGTCGTTTCACGGCCCGGCAGGGCGGCGCGGTACGGTGCACGCAGGCCGCTCGGGCCGAGGGAATGGGGTGCACACCGTGGGCGTGGTCGTGCTCGTCACCGGCGTGGCACGCCATCTCGGTGCCCGCTTCGCCGCCGAGGTCCGCCGCCGTCCGGGCGTGGACCTGGTGGTCGGCGTGGACGTGCAGCCGCCCCGGCTGCCGGTCGAGGAGCCGGACGGACCGGCCGCCGAGTACCGCTTCCACCAGCTCGACCTGCGCCGCCCGGCGGTCTCCCGGGTGATCGCCGAGCACCGGGTCGACACCGTGGTCCACCTCAGCGTCAGCGCCACCGGCCTGGGCTCCACCAACCGCTCCGCGGTGAAGGAGTCCAACGTCATCGGCACCATGCAGCTGCTCGGCGCCTGCCAGAAGGCGCCCGGGGTGCGCCGGTTGGTGGTGAAGTCGACCACCGGCGTCTACGGCTCCGCGCCCCGCGACCCGGCGGTGTTCACCGAGCGCATCCAGCCGAAGAACCCGCCCGGCGGCGGCTTCGCCAAGGACGCGGCGGAGGTCGAGGGCTACGTCCGCGGCTTCGCCCGGCGCCGCCCGGACGTCGCGGTGACGGTCCTGCGCTTCGCCAACATCGTCGGCCCCGCCGCGGACACCCCGCTCAGCGAGTACTTCGCGCTGCCCGTGCTGCCGACCGTCCTCGGCTACGACCCCCGGCTGCAGTTCGTGCACGAGGACGACGCCGTCGCGGTGCTCTGCCGGGCCGCCGCCGAGGCCGAACCGGGCACCGTCAACACCGGGACCTTCAACGTGGCCGGGGAGGGCGTCCTGCTGCTCTCCCAGTGCGCCCGCCGGCTCGGCCGGCCGACCGTGCCGCTGCTGCTGCCCGCGGTCAGCTGGATGGCCGGGCTGGCCCGGCAGACCCGGCTGCTGGACGTCTCGCCGGAGCAGCTGCGGCTGCTCACCCACGGCCGGGTGGTGGACACCACGCGACTGCGCGAGACGCTCGGCTACCGCCCGGCGTTCACCACCCCGGAGGCCTTCGCCGACTTCGCCGCCGCGCAGGGGTCCGGCCTGCTGCCGCCCGAGCGGCTGGCCGCCGTCACCGACCGGCTGGCCGCCCTGCTCGGCCCGGTGCGGGCCCCGGCCGCCGGCGTCCCCACCGTCCGTACCGACCGCCCCCGCCGACCCAGGAGCTGAACCCGCGATGAGTGCCGCAGCCGAGAACGCGCCGGGCGAGGCCAGGGTCATCCCGATCGAGTCCGCCCCCAGCTGGACCTCGCCCGACGACCCCGGGCCCGCCGACCGGCCAGCCGACCGGCTCGCCGACGCCGTCGGCGGGGCGCTGTCCGGGCAGCTCGGTTCGGCGGCCACCCGGTTGTTCGGCAAGGGCTGGGAGGGCCGGGCCGCGGACGGGCTGGCCTTCCTGCGCCGCCGGATCACCGGCGACTACGAGGTGGACGAGTTCGGCTTCGACCGGGAGCTCACCGAGGAGGTGCTGCTCGCCCTGCTGCGCCCGTTGTCCGAGAAGTACTTCCGGATCGAGGTCCAGGGCGTCGAGAACATCCCGGCCGAGGGCGGCGCGCTGATCGTCGCCAACCACTCCGGGACGATCCCGCTGGACGCCCTGATGACCCAGGTCGCCATCCACGACCACCACCCGCACCACCGGCACCTGCGGATGCTCGCCGCCGACCTGGTGTTCGTGCTGCCGGGCGTCAACGAGCTGGCCCGCAAGGCCGGCCACACGCTGGCCTGCAACGAGGACGCCCAGGCGCTGCTGGAGCGCGGCGAGGTGGTCGGGGTCTGGCCGGAGGGCTTCAAGGGCATCGGCAAGCCGTTCGCCGAGCGGTACAAGCTCCAGCGCTTCGGGCGCGGCGGCTTCGTCTCCTCGGCGTTGCGCGCGAAGGTGCCGATCGTGCCGTGCTCGATCGTCGGCGCCGAGGAGACCTACCCGATGATCGGCAACGTGAAGACGCTGGCCCGGCTGCTGGGCCTGCCGTACGTGCCGATCACGCCGACCTTCCCGTGGCTGGGGCCGCTGGGCGTGCTGCCGCTGCCGACCAAGTGGACCATCCGGTTCGGGGAGCCGATCGCCACCGACGGGTACCCGGCGGAGGCGGCGGACGACCCGATGCTGGTCTTCGACCTGGCCGACGAGGTGCGCGAGACGATCCAGCACACGCTCTACAAGCTGCTGGTGCAGCGCCGGTCGGTGTTCTTCTAGTGTCTTGAGTCTGGAATTCGCTTCAGATATCCGGCGAGGCGTTCGAGGATCTCGTCGGCGGTCTTGGTCCAGACGTAGGGCTTCGGGTCGG